>JALOQT010000039.1 GCA_025453375.1 Phycisphaerales bacterium
GCCCTCAACCCAGGGCCGCATCACCGTCCTGCTCGCCAGCGGCCTCCGCGCCGGCAGCGTCGCGTCCCTCCGCGGCTCGGGTGGGGGCGGGCCGGGCGTCTTGCCCGTCATCGAAGGCGCCGAAGTCCTCGCCCTGGCCCCGCGCGTGCAGCGCGCCGCCAACGTCTCAATCCGAAGCCTCGCCGCCGCACGCCCCGTCCTGCTCACCGGTCAGGATGACGCCGCACAGACCATCAGCATCACCCTGGCCCGCAGCGGCGTCGTCGACGGCGCCTCCACCTCCACCCTGGCGATCTACGCCTTGGACGCCTCCGGCCGCGGTGCCCCCACACAGCGCGACGTCGAACTCGGCCGCGCCACCCACACCTGGGCCCCCGGCCAGCGCGAAGTCACCCTCACCGTCGCCGTCACCGCCGCACGCCCCGCCGCCGCGCCCTCAGCCATCTCTTCCACACCCTCCACCGCCCCCCCCGCCGATTCCGGCGTCCTCATCGCCGAACTGCTCAGCGACGATGCACTCCCCGCCGACAACCGCGCCGCGCTCCCCCTGCTCACCCGCGAAGTCCTCCGCGTCGGCCTGATCGATGGCCCCTCCAGCATCGCATCGGGCAACAGCGTCGGCGCCATCGGCGGCAGCCTCCGCCCCGCCCAGTGGGCACGCCTCGCCCTCCGCCCCAGCGATTCCTCACCGATCGAAGTCACGACCATCGAGCCACTGGCCGTCGACGCCGGCCGCCTCGCCAGCCTTGACGCGCTCTGGATTCTCTCCCCCGACGCGCTGGATGCCGGCGCCTGGCGCCGCATCGCCGCGTGGCACCGCGCCGGCAACCTGCTGATCATCAGCCCACCCGCGGGCCTGACCAATCACACCTGGGCCAGTGCGTCGGTCGGTGCCTCGGCTGGTGCCGCAAGTGGCACCGCCGCCGGCGACGGCGCCCAACCCATGGCCGCCGCCCTCGGCCTGGACCTGAGCCTCCCCCTGACCGCCACCATCGCCCCCGACGAGCAACCCTGGCGCCTCGCCCTGACCCCACCAACGTCCGACGATCTGGCCGACCTGCTCGCCCCCATCCGCGGCGAGATGGCCGAACTCGTCCGCCCCGTCGGCCTCACGCGTCTCCTCGCGTCCGATCTCGCCGCGCGGCCACTCACCGCCGAGTCAACCCCCACCGCCCCCCCCGCCTCCGCCGCCTCCGCCGCCCCTGCGCACAGCGCTCGCGTCCTGCTGGCCACCACCGATGGCCGCCCCGTCGTCACCGCCTGGCGCGCCCGCGCATCGGCAGCGAACGCGCCGAACGCGACGCCCTCCTCCAGCCCCGGCATCATCGTCTACCTCAGCTTCGCCCCCGAAGCCTCATGGGCCGACATCGTCGCCAAGCCGTTGATGGTCCCGCTGGTGCAGGAACTCGTGCGTCAGGGCGTCGGCCTCAGCCGCCCGGGTCGCGCGATCATCGCTGGTGAGGCGATGGGCCTTGCCCGCCGTGCGCCGCAAGGCGCGTCCAGCCCCGCGACCAGTCCCGCCGCCAGCCCAAGTGCCAACCTGGGCTCCAGCCCCGCCCTCACGCTCCAACCCCTCGACGGCGCCCCCGCCCTGACCCTCCGCAGCGATGCCGGCCCAACCCGCGCCGGCATTTATCGCCTCGCCAGTGCCAGCACCGCGCCAGACGGGCCAGTGGCCGAGCCATCGCTGCTGGTCGTCAACCCCGCCCTGGCTGACACCTCGACGGTTGATCGCCAGCAAGCCACCGCCGCCCTCGCCGCCATCGCCCCGCGCGTCGATGGCCAGGTCGATGCGCCTCTCGCGGGCATCCGTCTCATCGACGAGCGCGGTCAGGCCCTCGCCGCCGCCGAAGGCCCCGCTTCCGACGCAAGCCCCTCCGCGTCGGCCTCGCCTTCGCCCGCGCAGCGCCAAGGCGCGCCCATCGGCGCCGGCGTCTCGCTGCTCTGGATCGTCCTGGCCCTGGCCCTGGTTGAGAGTGCCCTGGCCTGGTCCACCGCGCGTCGCGGCGTCGCATCCGCTGCCCGCGCTGTGCCGGCTCGTTCAGCCCCCACCGGCGGAGGTGCCGCCTAGTGCTCGATTGGCTCGTCAAACTCGCCGGCGCACGCACGCTCGACCCAGAAGCTGTGGGCGTCCGCGTGCAGTTCGCCCACGAACTCTCGCCCACCGTCTGGGTCATCATCATTCTCGCCGCGTTTGGCCTGGCCCTGCTCAGTTACGGCCGCCTCGCCGCCCCCACCTGGGCACGCCTCACCGGGGCGACGCTCCGTGCCGCCGCCATCGTGCTGATCGCCTTCCTGCTCACCGGCCCCAAGCTCGTGCAAGTCAGCGAGCGCGTCGAGAAGGACTGGGTCCTGGTCCTGGCCGACCGCTCCGGCTCGATGGCCCTGACCGACGCCGCCGGCCAACCGACCTCCCCCAGCCAGCCAAGGACGCGCGACGCGCAGCTCCAAGCCGCGCTGGATGCCTCACGCCCCGCCTGGGCCGAGTTGGGCACCCAGCGTGTTGTCTCGTGGCTGGGCTTTGATGCCGGCGTCTATGACCTGCCGATCCTCCAGGGCACCGCTATCGCCGACCTGGCCAGCGCCCCGCCCGTCGGTCGCGCGACGGATGTCCTCGGCGCGATCGACGCCGCGCTGGACCGTGCCAGCACCCGCCCCGTCTCGGGCATCGTGCTGCTCACCGACGGACGCTCGACGACCACCGCCCGCACCAGCACCGAGGGCACCAGCGCCCTGCTGCGTCGCCTCAGCAGCGAGCGCATCGGCGTCTACGTCCTGCCCCTGGGCAGCCCGACAAGCGTCGGCGACTTGGCCATCGCGGGCGTCGATGCCCCGCGCGCCGCCTTCGCGGGTGATCGCGTGCCGGTGAATATCAAGGTCCGCCGCAGCGGCCTGGCCGACCCGGCCGCGGTGGCCAGCGCCCCCGACGCCACCGTCCAGCTCATCGACGAAGCCACCGGCCGCGTGATGGATGAGCAGCGTGCATCCCTTCGTCGTGAGGATGGCCAGCCCAATGACGAGGCCCAAGGCCGCGTCACCCTCAGCGGCACGCCCGAGGCCGCCAACTCCTCGCCAGCCTCCGCCCCAGCCGCCTCGGCAACCTCGCCCACCACCCGCCGCTGGCGCGTGCGCGTCCTGCCACTGGATGGCGAAACTGAACTGCGCAACAACGAGCAGACCCTCGCAATCGATCTGGTCGATCGCCCGCTGCGTCTGCTCTATCTCGACGGCTATCCACGCTGGGAATATCGCTTCCTGAAAAACGTCCTCGCCCGCGAGCGCTCGCTGACGTTCGTCGCCACACTCCTCAGCCCCGGCCGTCGCTTCATCAGCGAAGGCGCCGAAGAGGTCTTCGCGATGCCCACGACCGATGCGGATTGGGACCGCTTCGATGTCTTCATGCTGGGTGATTTGCAGGCCAACGTCTTCACGCCCGAACAGCTCGCCCAGGTCCGCCGGCGCGTCGCCACCGGCGGCGCCGGGCTGGTCTGGATCGCCGGCGAGGCCGGCGTGCCCCAGGCCTTCGTCGGCACCCCGCTGGCCGACTTGCTGCCGATCGTCGCCCGCAGCGAAGCGCCGGAAATCTGGAACCAGGATGTCGTCATGCGGCCGACGCCCTTGGCCCAGCAGTTGGGCGTGCTGCGCCTTGCCGCGCCGGGCGTGGCTGATGGCTGGCCCGCCGAACTCTCCGACCCGTCCAGCGGCTGGTCGCGCCTGCGCTGGGCCCAGCGCCTCACCGCCGACCGCCTCAAGCCCGCCGCCGAAGTCCTCGCCACCGCCGAGCCGACCGAGGGCGCGACTGGCGCGCAAGCCTCACCCCTGGTCGTGACGATGCGCTACGGCGCCGGCCGCATCGTCTATATCGCGACAGACGAGGTCTGGCGCTTTCGCTATGGCCGGGGTGAGGAATACGTCGAGCGGTTCTATCTGCAACTCATCCGCCTGCTGGGGCGAGAGTCTGTCTCGCGCTCCGGCCGCGCCGCGGTGTTGGAAGTCATCCCGCCGCGCGTGCAGATCGGCCAGGCGGCCCGCGTTCGCGTCGAACTGGTCGACCAATCCCTGACCGAAGCCGGCGGCACCGGCCCGGGCACCTCCATGCGCGTCCGCATCGCCCCCGAGCCAGCAGCCGATGGCAGCAGTGGGGGTGGTGGGGCGGAGGTGACCCTCCGCAGCGAAGGCCCGGGCAGCCGCGTCTTCGTCGGCGCCTGGGTGCCCAGCACACCGGGTCGCTTCGGGGCTCAAGCCATCGCGACGATCCTCGACGGGCAGGACGTCCGCGCGCAGGTCGAGGCGTTTGACGCCAGCGACGAACTCCGCCGCCCCGAGGCCGACCACACCTTTCTGGAGATGGTCGCCCGCCAGTCCGGCGGGGCCGTGCTCAAGGAGGCGGACCTTGCGCGCCTCGGCTCGATCCTGCCGCGCCGCGAAGTCCGCGTCGTGTCGCCCAGCAAGGAAGAAACCTTGTGGGACCGATCAATCTGGCTGCTGCTGCTGGCCGGGCTGGTGGGTGCCGAGTGGGTGCTGCGGCGGCTGACGCGGCTTACCTAAGGGTGTTGATCTCTGAGTTTCGACTGCTGGGCGTGTGATCCAAATAGAATGCTAACAGACTATCCACAGACTTGACGTCGCCAAGACGCCGTGGTAGGTTCTCGGGCCCGGGGCGGTCGCCCTTGGGAGAAGTCTCGGTCTGAAAGTGGATCGAAAGCCAAACATCGTCCGATAGCCGTGCCCATTCGCAGAAGTCTATTGGTGCGATGATGGCCATTGGTGACGCTCGCGGATCGCTCGGCGGCGGGTTTGGTCGGGTTGATTGCTACTGAGGAAGGACGTTCATGCACACGTTGCTGTCAAGCGTTGAGGTCTTCGGCGGGGCTCGGGTTCGTTTGGCCGCGGCGGTCATGCTGCTGGCCGGCACGACGGGCGCGTTTGCGTCGTCCCAGCCCGGTGACAAGCTGAACCTGCAGGACCTCAATGTTCCGATCCAGGCCCAGCGTGTCGAGACCGTGCGTGCGACCGAGGAGGCCCAGGCGGCGGCGCCGGTCTCGCCGATTGATCGCTCGGCCCGGCGCACGTTCCCGATTACGAGCTTTGAGCTGCGGTATGCCGAGGCGAGCAAGGGCATCCCGCGCTTGCCGCAGTTGCCCGATGTGGTGGCCAAGAGCGTGGCGAAGCTCGGTCGCCTGGCCGATGGCACGTTCGTTGCGCGGCGCGATGGTGGCGAGCCGATCGATCTGCGCGTCGGTGACTTCCTGGCGCCAAGCGCCGTGAACTTTGACGCCGGGCCGACGGCGGACCTGAGCGATGGTGGCGCGATTGCTGCCGTCACGTCGGCGATTGCCGAGGAGTTCAAGCGTCGCGGGTTCATCGGGGTGTTTGTGACGCCGATCGTCGGCGGGCCCGATGGCAGCGGCGCGTCATTCGATGGCGAGGTCAGCGACACGCTGACGGACATTCGCCAGCCTGCGGGGCGGACGAGCCTGCGGCTGGAGGTCTTCGTCGCGCCGGTGGGCGAGGTTCGCTCGCTGGCGGCGGGTGATCGCGTGCCGAACGATCAGCGTCTCAACAGCCCGGTTCACGAGGCGATTCGCCGGGGCAGCCCGGTCAAGGCCGGGGCGTTCATCGATAAGAACAAGCTGGATGAATACACGATCTTCAAGGGCCGGCACCCGGGCCGCCGGGTGGACGTCGGCGTCGGGCCGGGCACGGCGCAGGGTGATCTGACGCTGGACTATCTCGTGACGGAGGCCAAGCCCTGGCAGTTCATCCTGCAGGCCAGCAACACGGGCACGCGCCAGACTGACACGTGGCGTTATCGCCTGGGCTTCCAGCACACGCAGTTGACCGGGCGTGATGACATCCTGCGGGTGGACTACCTCACCGCGGGGTTCAATGACGCGCACGCGGTGGTGGTGAGCTATGACTTCCCGCTGTGGTCGGATCGGCTGCGTCTGCGGCCGTACGTCAACTACAGCCGGTACACCGCTGGTGACGTCGGCTCGGGGCAGGATTTCCGCGGCGAGGCGTGGACGGCCGGCGCCGAACTGGCGTGGAACTTCTGGCAGAAGCGCGAGTGGTTCCTCGATGCGATCGCCGGGGCGCGGTATGAGAACATCCGCACCAAGAACACCACGCTGGGCAGCAGCGGGCAGGCCGGGTTCTTCATCCCGGGCGTGGGCGTACGGCTTGAGCGGTACAACGAGAAGTGGTCGACCAACGCCCAGGCGATGGTCGAGTTCAACGCCAGCGACTGGGGCAACACGCCCAACTCCGCAGGCCTGGCCCCGCTGGGTCGCTTCGCGGCAGATGATGACTTCCAGACGTTCCGGGCGAGTGTTGATCAGTCGTTCTTCATCGAGCCGCTGTTCTTCAGCGACGCGTTCTCAGGCAAGGGCCTGGCGCCGGGGCAGAACTGGCAGCCGGGGATGACGCTGGCGCACGAGATTTTCGTCTCCGGCAAGTTCTTCACGAGCATGGATCAGCGGCTGATCCCGAACTTCCAGGAAGTCCAGGGCGGGTTCTTCACCGTCCGCGGCTATCCGGAGAACTTCGTGGCTGGCGACCGGTCATACGCCTTCACGGGCGAGTATCGCCTGCACCTGTCGCGGTTGCTGGGGATCGACCCCGAGCCGGCGACGGCGTTTGGCAAGCCCTTCCGCTATCGCCCGCAGGAGGCGTTTGGGTATCAGGACTGGGGCCTGATCCTGCGCGGGTTCCTGGATGCGGCGCGGGTGGAGCAGAGCGAGCGCCTGCCGTTTGAAGAGGATGAGACGCTCGTCGGTGCGGGCATCGGCGCCGAGGTGCAGTTGTATCGCAATATCAATGCCCGGCTGGACGTCGGCTTCCCGCTCAAGGACGTCGAGGCCAACGGGCGGACGATCGGCTCGGGCGATGTGCGGCTGCACTTCATCATCACGGCGCTGTTCTAAGGCGTGATGGGTGGGCAGGCCAGGCCCGGCGGGGGCGGGATCGGTTGTCGGGGGTGTTGGTGTGAGACGGTGTTGTGTCGGTGTGATGGACTGAGGATCAAACCACATTCCGAGGCGCAGGACGCTTCGGGTTTTCGCGAAGGTGTGCACTATGACCACGACGCGCCAGACTGTTGCTTCGGTTGTTGCTGGTGGGGTTGGTTCCAAGGCTTCAGCGAGCCAGGCCGGCGGGGCCGGCGGGCGGGGCGGGGCTATTGGCCGCGCGATGCTGCTGGCGGCGCTGGCGGGCAGCGTGTTTGGCACGCAGCGTGTGCTGGCGCAGCAGAACATGATCACCGGCCCGGTGGACCCGCGCGTGGTGGTGGGCAATGCGGCGTTTGCGCGTCAGGGCAACAACCTGACGATCACGACCAGCCGCCTGGCGATCATCAACTACTCCAGTTTCAACGTTGGTGCGGGTGAGTATGTGCGGTTTGTGCAGCCCGATGCCAGCAGCCGCGTGATGAACCGCATCACCGGCGCGGAGCCGACGCGGATCGAAGGGCGGATCGATGCCAATGGCCGCGTGTACTGG
>JALOQT010000040.1 GCA_025453375.1 Phycisphaerales bacterium
CGAAGCCTGCCCGCAGTTCAACAAGGAAGAGGACCCCAAGAGCTGGGACGGCGCGTTCATCGGCGCTCACGCCATCAGCCAGGCACGTCTCTTCAACATGCACGCGACGGGCAAGCAGCTCGAACGCGACCGCCTCGAAGCCCTCGCCGGCGCCGGCGGCATCAACGACTGCGGCAACGCTCAGAACTGCGTCAAGGTCTGCCCGAAGAAGATCCCACTGACCGAAAGCATCGCCGCCATCGGCCGCGCGGTGACAATCCACAAGGTCAAGCAGTTCCTGGGCCTGTGAGTGACGAGCGACGAGCGACGAGCGACGAGCGACGAGCGACGAGCGACGAGCAATTCGTACACGCGCCGACCGCCCAACCTCCTTCTCCCGCCCCGCGGGAGAAGGTGCCGAGTGCGGCGTCCAGCCGCACGAAGGCGGATGAGGGTGCATCCCGCCTGAAGCGCTCATGACCCGCCACGACCGCGATCTCAACCTTTCGCACAGCCACCCCACCCCCACACCCCCCACCGCCATCCCATGGCCAACCGCTCCCCGCTCGTCGACGCCTACATCGCCAAGCAGGCCGACTTCGCCCGCCCGATCCTGACGCGTCTGCGCGAGATGATCCACCGTGCCTGCCCGAGCGTCACGGAGACCATCAAGTGGGGCATGCCGTCGTTCGAGTATCACGGCTTGCTCTGCGGCTTCGCCGCGTTCAAAGCCCACGCCACCTTCGGCTTCTGGAAACATGACCAAGTCATGCCCAACGGCGAAGGCTCTCGCGAAGCCATGGGCAGCTTCGGCCGCATGACCACCCTGCGCGATGTCCCCAAGGTCACGCAGTTCAACACCTGGATGCGCAAGGCCATGCACATCAACGAAACCCGCGCGGCCACACCCAAGCGCGCGACGAAGCCCACTCAGCGTGCATCATCCGCAAGCCCAGCCACCGCGACGCCTTCGACACGCCGCCCCAAGCCCGCTCGCCCGCCCATCCCGATGCCCGCCGAACTGCACGCCGCGCTGGCCAAGAGTGCCGCCGCTCGCGATACCTACGCGAAGCTCGCCCCCAGCCACCAACGCGAGTACCTCGAGTGGATCACCGAAGCCAAAACCACCCCCACGCGCGACCGCCGCATCGCGACGACCATCGAATGGCTCGCTGAGGGCAAACGCCGCAACTGGAAGTACGAACGAAAGTGAAACTGACAGGCGCGGTGCACGCACTATCTCCCTACACCCTCCCACGCCCCGACCGACCAATGTTCATCACCCCACACGAAAGAATGCCGAGGGGCGGACTCGAACCGCCGACCTCCGGGTTATGAATCCAGCGCTCTAACCAGCTGAGCTACCTCGGCGAAGGGTCGAGAGTTTAGCGAGCACGGGGGCGGTGGTCCAGCGGTCGGGGGGCGTTCGAGGTTCGGAAGTGGCGGCGGGCGGGGGCTGCGGGGTCGAGCACGGGTCGAGAGCGCGTTGAAGCGGCGGAGCGACGGAGCGATGAAGGGAGAGGCAGACGCGGCCCGCTGGGTGTGTGGAGCCGTGCACGGATCGCGGGTGTTCGGCGCATGTCACACAGCCACCGTGCTTGACAGGCCCCTGCCAGTGGCCCCGGCCCGGAGGTCCGGGATACCCCGAATGTG
The DNA here is from genome assembly GCA_025453375.1 of Phycisphaerales bacterium. Lineage (GTDB taxonomy): Bacteria > Planctomycetota > Phycisphaerae > Phycisphaerales > UBA1924 > JAJTGZ01. Next base: position 1,633 of record JALOQT010000040.1, read on the forward strand.
ACGCCCCCTCCCCCTCGCCACTCGCGCCTCATCAGGCGCCACTTCCCTCCCCCCACTTTCCCCGACCACGCGGCGTGCCTATCATCGAGGCCCGTCGCGGAGGACCGCGTTGGGTGTGGTGTCAACTTTGGCGCGTCGTCACCCATTTCGGGTCTCGTCGCGTTCGCCGGTTCGGAGTCGATTTCATGCAACGCAAGAATAAGCCGCACAAGGGTCTGCTCAAGCGCGTCCGGGTCACCAAGACGGGCCTGGTCAAGCACAAGAGCGCCAACAGCAAGCACCTTAAGAGCGGCAAGAGCCCCAATCGCCTGCGCAAGCTCCGCAAGGACCGCTTCGCTTCCAACGCTGAAGCCAAGGCGCTGGAGCGTCAGCTTCACCGTCGCCTGCGCGGCCGCGATCAGAGCCGCGCCACGCTGCGGAAGAGCCCGTCGCCTGCCGAGAGCAAGGCCCGCAAGGCCGCTCGCGCTGCTGCCGCGACGAAGTAACGCTGCGTAGAGGATCAACCCCGTCGCGCCGGCCCACAGCCTGCCCGACGATTCACCTCACACGACTCGCCGTCACTGGCTGGCGTGTGGGGATCCCGTCAGCCGGGATCGAAGTACGCGTCGGGTGACGCGTCCCCGGGAGCTGGCGTCAATTCAGGAGGTGGCTTATGCCACGCGTTCGTAAAGGTGCGGCCCGCACGCAGGCCCGCAAGAAGTTGCTCCGTCTCGCTCGTGGTTTCTACGGTCAGCGCAGCACGCACAAGTGGAAGGCGAAGGTCGCGCTGGTCAAGGCCGGCGTGTACAAGTATCGCCATCGCCGCCTGATCAAGCGTGACATGCGCGCCCTCTGGATCACGCGCCTCACCGCTGCGTGCAAGATGCGCGGCACGCGCTACTCGACGTTCATCAACGGCCTGCGCCTCAGCGGCATCCTGCTCAACCGCAAGATGCTCAGCGAGCTGGCCATCCACGACACCAAGGCCTTCGACGCGGTGTGCAAGACCGCGACCGATGCGGCCAAGGCCCACGCCGGCAAGTCGGGCATCAAGACGGGTATCGAGTTCGTCGATGCCCCGAAGGCCGACAAGCCCGCCAAGACCGCTGCGAAGGCTGCCGGCTCCAAGAGCGGCTCCAGCAACGACATCGAGGACATCGAGGGCATCGGCCCGGTGATGGCCAAGAAGCTCGCCCCGCTGGGGATCAAGACGATCGCCGACCTGCGCGAACACGGCAAGACCGCCGCGGCACGCGAGCAGATCGCCGAGAAGTCCGGCATCAAGAGCGAGAGCATCCACAAGTGGACGATGGCCGCCGACTTCTTCCGCCTCAGCGGGATGGACGGCAACCAGGCCGAACTGCTCGTGGCCAACGGCGTCAAGACGGTGCCGGCCCTGGCCAAGCAGGACGGCGCGGCCCTGAGCAAGAAGCTCGCGGCGGGCAACGTCGACGCCAGCGGCAAGTCCATCGCCCCACGCACGCCCGACGCGGCGGAAGTGAACGGCTGGATCGCCCAGGCCAAGTCCCTGCCGGCTGTTGTGGCTGAGTGAGCGACGAAGCGGCGTGGGGGGGCGACGAAGCGACGAAGCGACGAAGCGACGAAGCGACGAAGCGACGAAGCGTACACGTGAGAACTTCTTGACCGCCGCGCGTGATCGCGGCGGTTTTTCTTTGTGGCCAACAGCGTTGGGCGGGGGGCGGGGGGGCGGGGGGGCGAGGGGGGCAGGGGAGGTGTCGTGTGCTGCACGGCAGGCGGCGTTCCTGCCGCGTCGCACGCCGGGGGCGATCGCGGCATTGGCCATTACCGCCCCACTGCCGCGTGCGGCGACGGGTGGCCCTGCGGGTCTTCAAATCGTGCCGCGTGGCTCTGGAGCGATCGTGGCGCATGTCACGTGTTTTGCGCTGCCGCGCGGGCCACCGTGACGCGGCTGGCACGCGGCTTGCGACTTGCGTGCGCTTTGATGAAGCCCCCGAAACCAACACGCACTCAAGCCTCAGTTCGCAAACGAGTTTCAAATGCGTTCGCGGCTTGCCTGGGTGCTATTGGTTGGGGCTCAGCAGAATCGGAGGTTCATCGACTTGGGCTGCCTTCAACGCTGATGGATCGCCGCCGAGTATCTTTAGCACCTCGGCGTGCGAACCTGACGTGTCGATCGTCGTCGCGCTTGACCACAGCCGATATGGCCAGGATCGCCACCGGGGGCGGATGAGTTTGCTGTCGGGATGGGTATCAGGGATGAGCAGATAGCCAAATGGACGACCGGAGAGTGGATCGATGATGTTGGCCGGGCCGTCGAGCGGCGTCAGGTCCGTGAGTTGGCGGGGATACTCACCATGGCGTCGCCGATAGCGCTCCAGCGCGAGCATCACGCCGACGCCCTGGTTCCGGAGTCCGTCGGCGACTCGATGCCATATGATTCTCGGACAGTACGTCGCGGCTTCGAAGTGCCCGACTGGCCATCGCCATTCGGGAAATGGTGTGGGCCGCAGCGCGCTTGCCGAACCGGAGGCGAAGCAAGCACGCTCAGCATCGGCCCACTGCTGCACGGCGCGGCGCTGGGCGGCGTAGGAGCGCGGCCAGGCCATCTTGGCGAGTTCAAAGCCGGCAGTCGCTCGATAGGGCGGGCCCCGCTGCAGCGCGTTGGCGACTTGCTCTTCGCCGTAAAGGACGTGCATCCTGACGAGGTCCGGGCTTGAGTAGATACGGGCGAGTATCTCGAGGCAGTCCAGCTCGATGGCGGTGATGATGCGTGCGTAGGGTACATCGCCGGCGTGCTGATGCCACAGGCGCTGCACAGGCTCCAGCCAGGCCTCGGGCATCTCAATGAGATCGCGACTCGTGATGTTGATGATGTCTGTGCGCAGGTTTGTTGCCAGTTGGAGCCAACGCTGATCCGTCTGGGCTTGCAGGTGCTGGATGATGGCGAGTTGGGCGTGCAAACCGCGCAGATATGCAAGGTGTGCGCCCGTCGAAGCACCGCGGAAGAAATACACTAACCGGACCGTGCTATCGGTTTCGAGTGTCTGATCAATTCTTGTTCTGAGCCGGTGCCAATAGAACTGCTCGGTGATCGCATTTCCAAACACCCGACGCGCGACAACCGAACGATCGACCTTCTCCGCGGGACTGTCGTCATCGACCCACCTCAGGGCGCGGGGCGAGATGGATGGGCCAACGGCCACGATCTCATCGAGTGTTCGATGCAGAATGGCGACATTAAGAGCCTCGTTCCACAGTTCGCCTCTCATTGCCAGGGCGAAGTTGGTCAGGCGGTATTGGTCGGCCAGACGAAGCTCCTGAACTGAGAGGTCGCCGACATTGCGGGGCCTGATGTTGTCCGGCCCGATGAATGGATTGAGTGCCCACGTCAATGGACCGTCGCGCTGTTCACGCTGGCGAGCGAGCTCGAACTCCCGAAGTGGATCTCTTGGATAAGACGGCTGGGTCGTCTCAAATGTGTTCCCGAGAAAGCGCTCAAAGGATGCTGTGATCGCGTCCCACCCGTTGTTTGGCGGCATGACGCTAAGGCCCCAGCCCTTCAGCGTGCTGGCTTGGGCAAGCGTCGCCGGGTCGTTGGGAGGCGTGAGATGCGCGCGGGCCTGACGCGCGGTGCGGTGGAGCCACAGCGTCCAACCTGCCCAGAGCACGCCCATTGCGCAGAGGCAGACGATGACGGTCCACTTGGTGGTGCGAAGCGCCAAGCGTCTGAAGCGACGGTGGCGGACTTTGCGTCTGAGATATGTGCGGCTTGGCCTTGGCGCGAAGGTGCGGCGGCCCGCAGCGTCGATAGCGATCTCGCCGAATGCCGGGTCGGCCACTGTGGACGTCTGACACTCCGGGCATGTGACCTGGAGATCATCACTTACCGGCATGCCAAGCAGGGAATAGCCGCAACTCAGACACAGGCGGCGGCGGGCGATCAAGCGGTTGACCGCTGAGGAGAGCAGCGCGTCGCGGAGCATGAACCCGAGGCTCATGCCGAGGACCCCGGTGATGATCGTGATCACGCACGCCATCAGCCCGACGAGCCAGCGACTGAAATCTGGCGCGATCAGGAACGGCGTGAGTTTGATGCCGGCCGTGGCCGCGATGAGCGTAATGGCCACGATGACGATCCATCGGACGATTCTCGTCGACCAGCGCGCATTGACCGCCGCGACGAACGCCTGCGCGCGTCGATCGTCGAAGCGATCAAGCTGCGGAAACGCGCGGTGGAGATGTCGGGTCGGGAGGCGCATGGCTGGAGGCTCGCCTCGATGCGGTTGACCTGTCGGATGTGGAACTTACTTGCTCGGATACGCATACACCCCGCGGCCGGTTTTGTCGCCGAGGCGGCCGGCGGTGACGAGTTGCTTGAGCAGGGGGCAGGGGCGGTAGCGGTCGTTGTTGAGGCCGTCGGCCAGGACGTTCATGATGTGGCAGCAGGTGTCAAGGCCGATGAAGTCGGCCAGGCGGAGGGGGCCCATGGGGAAGTTGCAGCCGAGCTTCATGATGCCGTCGATGGCTTCGGGTTCGGCGACGCCTTCCATCCAGGCGTAGAAGGCCTCGTTGATCATGGGCATGAGGACGCGGTTGGAGATGAAGCCGGCGCGGTCATTGGCACGCAGGGGCGTCTTGCCCATGGCGGTGGCCAGGGCGATGGTGCGGTCGATCACCTGCGGGGTGGTCTGCATCGCGGGGATGACTTCGACGAGCTGCATCAGCGGGACAGGGTTGAAGAAGTGCATGCCGACGACGCGGTGGGCCGTCTTGCCGGCGGCGGTGGCCAGGTCGGTGATGCTGATGCTGCTGGTGTTGGTCGCCAGCACGACTGACTCGTCGGGGTACATCGCGGCGAGCTTGGAGAGAAGGTCCTTCTTGATCTTGACGTCTTCGATCACGGCTTCGACGAGCCAGTCGCAGCCGGTCAGCGCGTCAAGCGTGTTGACGAACGAGATGCGGCCGGACGCGGCGGTGGCGGCTTCCTGCGAGAGCTTGCCCTTTTCGACGAGTTTGGCGAGGCTCTTGGCGTGCACGGCTTTGCACTTGTCGATCGCGCCGGGGAAGGCGTCGAAGACTCTGACGGTCAGGCCGGCCATGGCGGAGACCTGCGCGATGCCGCCGCCCATCTGGCCGGCGCCGAGAACGCCGAGAGTCTTGACGTGGTGATCGGTGGACGTGGTGGTTGACATGGGCCCGGCTCCTGCGGCGTTGCGTTCGGTGGGAAGGGGCAACGGTACGCGGGCTACTTGGCCGTGTGATCAGGCGTCGGCGACTGGGCTGGTTGCGGCGTGAGCATGTCCGGCTGGAGGCGCGGGTGGATGCAGCGGGTCCAGTCGTGGATGAAGAACTCGCCGGTGGGGTCGGGGACGGCGACGCCGCAGGTCTGGGCACCTTCGCACACGCCGGAGATGTGGGTGGCGTGCTGATCGGTGTGGATGGTCAGCGCGATGCGGACGGTGCGGCCGGCGCGCGGACAGGGGTAGACGTTGGAAAATGAACTGACCACGCCATGAGTGTGAGACGACATCGCGAGCATTTTCGGCATGGTGGTCGCGAAGGACAGCCAGACGGATCGATTTGGCCTTGATTGGGGGCGATTGCCCCAAGGCGTGCGCGCCTGCAAAGACAATGGCACGCTGCTCTATGGGACGCTCGAGACGGTGCGGTTGGGGCACGGTTTGAAGAGCGTCGGCATATGCTGACCGCATGAGTGGTGCGACGTCTGATCGACTGACAAAGTTGTTGAAACTTCTATCGCTCGACGAGCGTGACGCGTTCGTGCTGTATGGCCTGGGGCAGGAACATGCCAAGCTCGGGAACCACGAGGAGGCGATCGGGTGGTTTGATCGGACGCTCGCGGCGGATGGGCT
>JALOQT010000041.1 GCA_025453375.1 Phycisphaerales bacterium
TATGAGTTCGCAGAACCCCCCCCAAGCACCTATTGGCGGCCGCGGCGCGGTGCCCCCGTTTACGCCCAAAAACTCCCCGGCGACACAGGCGGCCGATGACGGCCGGCCCGAGCAGCGGGCGGTGGTCTGGATGCCAGCGAGCACGACGGCCCCGCCAGCGCTGCTGGACAGTCTGCGCAAGCGCAACATCCACGTGACGATGACCTACAGCGGGCTGCTGACGATGGCGCACGCGTGCGCGGCGCACCAGCAGCCGGAGAAGAAGGTGGGCGTGCTGGTGATCCTGCTGGAGCCGACGAAGCTGCCGGCGATTGCCGAGGCATGCCTGGGGATTCGGCGATATGCGACGCGGGCGAAGCTGTGGGTGTATGACCCCAAGAGCAGCCAGAGCCTGCGTGCCGTCAGCGAGCAGGATCTGGTCAACTGGGGCGCGGTGGCGCCGGATGCGACGAGCACCGAGGGCGTGCTGGACTCGTATGGCGCGCGGGGCGTGCGGTCGATCGGCGCGGGGGCGGCGTTTGGATTGAAGCTTTCGGGCAGTGATGCCAAGCCGCGGCTGATTGGCGAGCGATCAACCGGGCAGGTGACGCCTGATCCGGATGATGAAACGCTGAGTGCGGATGAACTTCGGATGCTGCTGGGCAAGCCCAAGCCGTGAGTGAGTGACGGTGAGTGGGTCGTGTGCGTGCGTGACGAGGTGTGACGATGGCCAGCGCGGCGAGGATCGCTGCGAAACTTCTTGGGATGTGAACTATGCCCGTGATCAACGAAACCTTGAACCTCCGTGTGATTTTGGCCGGGCGGACCGGCCTGGAGGCGCAATTGCGCAAGGACCCCGGGATCGAACTGATCCGCACACGCACAGCCTTTGAGTGCCTGGGCGAACTGAGCGAGCCGATTGATGCTGAAAGCCCGGATCGGTGCGTGGTGATCGTCGGGACGGACGTGGCCAAGACGGTCGTGTCGCGCGAACTGACGCACGCGATCAAGCACCTCAAGCCCGATGCGATCGCGCTGCTGGCGATCGATGGCGGCGGGCAGGACCCGTCATTTGACGGCACGATCAGCCCCAGCGCCGATGCGGCGATCCTGCGGGATGTGCTGGGCCAGCGCGTGGGTGGTGGGGGCGGTGGGGGCGTAAGCAAGTCGCGTGGAAAGGCGCTGGGCAAGCGTGCGGCGGTGCCCGTCGCTGGGGCCGATGAGGGCGAGTGGCGCGAAGTGCCGCTGCCGACGGAGTTGACCGGGGCGCAGGCGATCATCGCCGATGAGCCGACGCCGGTGGCGCGCCCGCGGCAGAATGGTGGCGTGCTGCCGCAGGCGCCGAGGATTACGCAGCAAGTGATGTTCATGAGCGAGCCGACGCCCGGCCAGCCGGTGCCGCCGCGGCAGACGGAGATCTTGTCGGCCCCGGCGCGGATCGCGCCGCCGCAGGCGCCGGTCGCGCCCGCGCCCGTGTCGGTGCCGATGCCCGCGGCGACGTATCAGTCCACGGGCCGGGTAATGGCGCCAGCACAGGCGCTGCCGGCGGATGCGGCGATGCTGGGTGGTGGTGGCGTCGGCGCTGCGGCTGGGCCCGCGACGCAGGCCCCGCGGCCGATGTTGACGGCACCGCACGTCGCGGTGGCGGTCGCGGCGTGGCATGAGGATCGGGCGATGCTCTCGGCGGTGATGGATGATCAGGACGCGATCGAGGCGGGGCTGAATGTGATCCGCCGTCGCCTCGGGCGGGCGGATGTGCGGTATACGTCGGGGAATGTCGAGCCGGGGACGGCCTTTGCGCCAGTCTCGCATCACGGGCGGCCGCTGGGGTATCTGCTCAGCGTCAGCGGGGCGGCGCAGGTCGAGCTGGCGGAAGCGGGCGTGTGGCTGGGGCAGTGGATCGCGCTGCAGCAGATCGTGCGTGATGCCAAGCAGGCGGCGATCACTGACGAACTCACCGGCGCGTTCAACCGGCGGTATCTTGATCGGTTCCTGGATCAGGCGATTGCGCAGTCGGCCCAGCGGCGGAACATGCTGTCGGTGATGGTCTTTGACATTGACCATTTCAAGACGTTCAACGATCGCTACGGCCACGCGGCGGGGGATGAGATTCTGGTCGAGACGGTCAAACTTCTGCGCTCGGTGATCCGGCCGGATGACCGGGTCTGCCGCGTGGGTGGCGATGAGTTTGTCGTCGTGTTCTATGAGCCGGCCGGCCCGCGCGAGGCCAACACGCGCCACCCGCAGTCGATCGAGGCGGTGGCTGAGCGGTTCCGCAAGCAAATCGCCGAGCATCGCTTCCCGAAGCTCGGGGCCGATGCGATCGGCAAGCTGACGATCAGCGCCGGGCTGGCGACCTTCCCGTGGGATGGGCGCACGGGCAAGGAACTGCTGACGGTGGCCGACAGCAACCTGTATCGCGCCAAGCGCGAGGGTCGCAACGCACTGGTCTTCGGCAAGTAAGGTTGCGCTGACGTGCGTGTCGGCTCAGGCCAGTGCGCGGGCGATGGTGGCAACGGCGTCATCGGCTGAGAGGTTCAGTTTGATGCCTGCTGCGCGGGCGTGCCCGCCGCCGCCGAGGGTCGCGGCGATGCGGGCGACGTCCACTGCGTTTGGCCCGGGCTTGCTGCGGAGGCTGGCTTTGACCAGCGGCTTGCCATCGGCCTGCGGGGGCATTTCTGTCAGCGTCGCGACGACCTGCACGCCCTGCACGGCCAGCACGGGCTCGGCAAAGCCGCCGGTGTCCTCGCCGACGGCGCCGATGGCGCGAAGGTCGCTATCGCGCAGCAGCATGATGGCGACGCGACCGCCATGGTGCATCGTCAGCGAGCGCAGGGCGGCGCCAAGGGCGGCAGGGCGGGTGAGGCGCTGCTGCTGCTCGACGGCTTCGTAGATCGCCGGATGATCGACGCCGCTGTCCACCAGACGCGCGGCGAGGCGCAGCGTGGCGCTGCTGGTGTTGCTGAACCGCAGCCAGCCGGTGTCCGTCGCCAGACCGAGGTACATCGCGGTGGCGATGTCAACCGGGATCGGTGCGGCGGGTTCCAGGCCCAGCAGTGCATCGATGACTGGGGCCAGGGCCTCGGTGCAACTGGCGCTGGTGGTGGTGATCAGCCGGCGCGGTGCGGCCTCGGCATCGCCATGGAGGTGATGATCGACGATCGCAGCGCGGGCGGCGCGCGGCTTGAGCCATGCGTCCAGCGGGCGCAGTTGCGACCAGCTGCCCGTGTCGACGACCACGATGCCGTCTGGCTCGGAGGAGGGCAGCTGGAGGTTGTCGGGGCTGAGTTTGCGGATCGGCGTCTGGCCCGCCCCCCAGGTGGCGAAGTGGTCGGTCCAGGTCGGGAAGGGGCCGAGCAGCCAGGCCTCGGCCGCGACGCCCACTCGCGCGGCGGCGCGGCAGACAGTCAGAGCTGAGCCTAAGGCGTCGCCATCGGGCTTGGCGTGCGTGAGCACCACCAGCGATGAGCGCGACGCGATGAACGAGGCGATCTCGGCGGGCGTGCTGCTGGAGATGTATGGCGCGGCGTGGGTCATGCGGTGTGGCTCGGTGGTGGTGAGAGCAGGGTGACGAGACGTGCAGCGCGATCGATGTCGCGGGCGAGCTGGCCACGCAGGTCGTCGATACTGGCGAATCGCATCGTTTCGCGAATGAAGCTGACCAGTTCGAGGGTCAGTGGCCAGCCGTATTCGGGCAGGCCGGCGATCGGTGCCCAGGCAGTGTGCGCGCCGCGCGATGAGCCGGGCAGGATCAGGTGGGCCTCGATCGTCTCGGGGCGGTCGAAGGTCGGGCGCGGGCCGATGTTGACCGCCGCGGCGAGGCGCTGGCCATCGGGCAGTGTCGCCAGCGCGGCATACACGCCCGGGCCGGGCGCGAGGATTGGCGTCTGCAAGTTGGCCGTGGGGATGCCGATCGTCCGCCCGCGCCGATCGCCCGGCACCACGGTGCCGACCAGTGCGTGCCAGCGGCCCAGCAAGGCGGCGGCATCGAACACGCGCCCGGCGCTGAGCAGCCGCCGCACCGTGCTGCTGCGGCAGGGGACGATCTGATGATCGCTGGTGGCGACGCCCAGATGCTCGATGATGTGCGTCGAAAAGCCGCAGCCAACGCCGAGGGTGGTCAGCACCTGCGTGTCCCCTGCGCGGCCCTGGCCGAAGCGAAAGTCCGGCCCTTCGATCCACGCGCCGACGGGGCCGAGGTGAGCATGCTCGGCGATGACGCGATGGACGAACTGCTCCGGGGAAAGGCTCAGGACGCCGCTGGCCGGGTCGATGCGTTCGACGTGATCCGCCCCGGCGTCGGTCAGCCAGGCGCGGCGCTTGTCAAACGTTCTGAGGATTGCGGGGGCCGCCTGCGCGCCGTGCACGGTGGTGCGGAGCACGTCCATCGGGTGCGGGTCAAAGACCATGGCGACCACGCGCCCGCCCAGGGGGAGGGCGAGTTCGCGGGCGCGGGCCATGAGCCGCGCGTGCCCGCGATGCACACCATCAAACGTGCCGACCGAGATGACCAGCGGCTGCGCCAAGGCGAGAACGGTACGCCCGAACGCCGCGGGGCTTACTTGTTGTCGACGGCCTTGGGTTTCCACTCCGGCTCGACGAATTTGAAGCTGGTGTTGACGCCGCGGAGGACGACAAAGACGACCCGCTCGGGCTGCCTGGTCGTGACTTCCTCCATCGCCTTGCGATACGTCGCGATGTCAGTGATGTCGGTCTGGTCGATGCGGATGATCAGGTCGCCACTGCTCAGGCCGCCCTGGCCGGCCCAGCCGGCGGCTTCGGCGGATTCGACGAGCACGCCGTTGATCGACTCATCCCAGTTGTTGTCGTCACGGTCGAAGAACGTCAGCTCGCGGACGGAGAGTTCAAAGTCCTTGTTCTCGTCCTTGCGGGCTTCATCCGGCCCGATGCGCGTGCGCTCGAGGGTGAGCTTGACGTCAACCGGCTTGCCCTCACGCAGGACCGAGAGCGTCACAGGCTCGTCGATCTTGAGCTGGCGGATGCGCCGGCCAAACTGTCCGGCGTCCTGCATCGTGCGGGGGCTGAGTTTTTCGCCATTGATGGCGGTGACGACATCGCCGACTTTCAGTTCGCTGCCGGCCGCGACGGTCCGCGGATAGACGCGCGTGATGCGGAAGCCCGTGGTGCCCTCAAAGCCCAGACTCTTGGCCAGCTCGCGCAGCACCGGCTGCACCGCGACGCCGACCCACGCCTTGGGCACCTCGCGTGGCGGATCCTCCTTCGGCCGGGGGCGCGGCTTGACGAGCGTGACGTGGTCCTTGCCCTGGCGATCAAACCGCACGAGCATGTTCTCCGGGATCTTGTCAGCCCCGGCGGTCATCATCTTCTTGTAGACATCGATGATCGAGCCGACGTTCTTGACTGGCTGGCCATCGATCTCGCGGATGATGTCACCCCATGAGAGCGCCGGCTCGGCCAACGCCGCGGGCGAGCCGCCACGCACGCCGCTGATGATCACACCCTCGCGGCTGGGCAGGCGGCGCTCGCGGGCGATGCGTTCGGTGATCTCGACGATGCTGATGCCCCAGGCACGCAGGGCGGATTCATCACCGCGCTCACGCAGGAGTTTCTCAATCACGACTTCCGCGCTGCCCGGCTGGCCGTTGCGGAGGTAATCAAGCTTGATGGTCGTGCCCGGGGCCTTGGTGGCGATGCGGCGGAGCAGGTCGGGCACTTGTTCGACGAAGCGGACGGTGATCGGCTCGCCATTGACGGCGGTGATGACATCGCCAGCGCGGATGCCGCCGCGCGACGCGGGGCCGGGCGGGTTCTGTACGACGCTGTTGACCAGCACGCCGCGGTCCAGGCCGGTCTTCTCGATGGGCTTGAGGCTGACGCCGATGTCCGAGCGAATCACTTCGCCCTTCTCGATGAGCGATGTAGCGACCTCGCGTGCCAGGAGGCTGGGGCTGGCGAAGCCCATGCCCGCGCCGCCGCGGGTGTTGATGCCGATGATCTCCCCGGCGAGGTTGACCAGCGGGCCGCCGGAGTTGCCCGGGTTGATCAGCGCGTCATGCTGAATCCAGCGGGTGAAAATGCCGGTGGTCTGGCCGTCGATCTCGTCCGGCTCCAGCTCGCGGTCGTTGGTCCAGGTGTTGTAGAACACGCGCTCGGTGTTGCTGACGACGCCCAGCGTCACGCTGCGCGACAGGCTGAAGGGCGAGCCCATCGCCAGAACGGTGTCGCCCACGGCCAGCTTCGTGCTGTCACCCCAGCTGGCGACGGGCAGTTTCGTGCCGGCGGGAAGCTTGTCCAGCCGCAGTTTGATCACCGCCAGGTCCGTCAGCGGATCCTCGCCGACGAGGTCGGCTTCGATCTCGGTCTTGTCGGCCATGGTGACGACGAACTTCACGCCGCGATCGATGACGTGCTGATTGGTGACGATGTGCCCCTGCTCGGTGATGAGCGTGCCCGAGCCGTTGGAGCCGTCCTTCTGCTCTTTGCCGCCCCAGTAGCTGACGGTCGTGACGCGAATGTTGACCAGCGCCGGGAAGACGCGATCTCGCGCCGCGAAGACCTGCTGGCGAATCTGCTCACTGGCGGGCTTGATGGCGACGGCACTTTCGGCATTGTCCGCGGGCGGCACACCGCGATCATCGCCACGCGCTGCGCTGGGCATCGCGATGGCCAGCCCGGCCACCGCCACCAACGCACCCACCCGGACCACCCCCGCGACACGCTTGAACTGCGTCATGGACACTCCACTTTCAGGTTGCCGCCAGGCTTGGCCAGCAACGGCACGTCACCAGTCACACACGCCCGCTCGGCGACTCCAGGCGGGCGCACCCGCCGGAGACCGATCGGCCCTGGCCCGCGCGACCGGCGCGGCAGGCAGCAAGGCTATCGGCCTACGCCGCTGCGGGTCGTGAGGTTCTTCCGATCCGTGTCGAACGGGTTTCGGGCGGGCCTCGCGTCGGGCATTGTGGCGGCGGCGGCGGGCTGACAGGCCGGTCGATACTCTTGAACTTGGCTATGTCCGACCGCGAACCCGCCCAGCCCGCACCCGCCGCGTCCACCCATGCCGAGGCGACGCACTCCACCTCACCCCTGATGTGGACCGCCCGCCCGCAGGATCAGGCCATCGAGTATCCCGATCGCGAGGCGCTGGCCCGCTCCGTCGCGCGGCTTGGCGAGCTGCCCCCGCTGGTCACCAGTGGCGAGGTGGAGCATCTGCGCCACTTGCTGGCCGAGGCGCAGGCCGGCAAGCGATTCCTGCTCTGGGGTGGCGACTGCGCCGAAAAACTCGATGACTGCACGCCGGCGGTCATCACGGCGAAACTCAAGATTCTGCTGCAGATGAGCCTCGTGCTGGTCTTTGCCGGCAAGAAGCCGGTGATTCGTGTTGGCCGGTTTGCGGGGCAATATGCCAAGCCGCGCAGCAGCCCGACGGAGACGCGATCAATCGACGGCCGCCCGCTGACGCTGCCGAGCTACTTCGGCGACCT
>JALOQT010000042.1 GCA_025453375.1 Phycisphaerales bacterium
TGGCTGGATCATGACGTTTGGTGCTGACTTTGCCGTGACCTCCACCGGTGATGACGCCGGCCCGGTGACGGTGAAGATCGGCAGCAACTTCGCGCCGACCTGCGTCTGCTGCAACCTCAGCAACGTCGCCGGCCCGAATCAGAGCACGACGCCGGACAACGAGCTGACGGCTGACGACATCATCGTCTTCCTCGGCTGGTACTTCGCTGGCGATAACCGCGCCAACGTCGCCGGCCCGAACCAGAGCACGACGCCGGACAACGAGCTGACGGCTGACGACATCATCGTCTTCCTCGGCCGCTACTTCGCGGGCTGCTAAGCCTGTGAAGGCACCAAGGCACCTGACGCGACATCGCGACAGCGCGATGCGGGTGCAGTGGTGAGGTGATAGTGATTCCGCAGCGGCCCCGAGAGATCGGGGCCGTTGTTTTGGGTGCAGGCGGGTGAGATTTGGTGTGCGTTTTGACCGATGCCAAATCGGACGGCTGCTCGGTCCATTCATGGCCCGACTGGATTGGGCGTCCAGGCGTGGTTGACCAGGCCGTAGATGTGGTGATCGTGCCACACGCCGCCGATGTGGATCAGCGCTCGCTTGGTGCCTTCAAAGGCGAAGCCGAGTCGCTCGGCGAGGCGGATCGAGCGGGCGTTGTCAGGCATGATCGCGGCGGAGAGCCGGTGAAGATTGGGGCCAACATCCGAACGGGGTATGGCGTGGGATGCGACTCCTGAAGCATGCGAAGATGGCTGGAACGCCCACGCGCAGACGGCTTGAACGAGTTCGAAGGCCAGGCTCCGGCCCTCGGCATCGATGCTGACACGCCAGCCAATGCTCGCCTCCCATGTGTTGCCGCGGACGATGTCGCCGAGGTTGCAGTCGCCGACGAACGCGCCCGTCGAGGCGTCGAGTGCGAGGAACGAGTATCGTGATCCATCAGCCCATCCGCGAATTGATCGCTCAAGTCGCTTCTCAAACTGCACCTGCGGACTGTCGCCACCAGCCGCGCTGGCGAGATACCGGCTCCACAGGATGTGACTGGCGGCGAAAGCCGGGATGGCCACCGACGCGTGCTCGGCCCGCAACTCCGTGATCACGAGTCTGGACGTGCGAAGTGTGGGTGGGGTGAGCACGACCGCAGGAGTCTGCATGAGCGGAGTCTATTGCTGGTGTGACAATCCCAGCGGATGGAGCCGCCGTCGTCACGCTTCATGCTCACGGGGCTCGCGCGCACGCGAGCCGGGTCGGCTCGCGGGCCGATCAGGGGCATGAGGTGCTTCCAGTCAGGCACGAGATCCACGTGGGCGCGGCTGCGGCCCGAGTCACATCTTCAACTGCGGGCGGCCCTTCTCCGGCCAGTCGACGTGGAAGAACTGGCCGCGTGGGGTGTCGGTGCGTTCGAAGGTGTGGGCGCCGAAGTAGTCCCGCTGGGCCTGGAGGAGGTTGGCCGGCAGGCGGGCGGCGCGATAGGAGTCGAAGTAGGCCAGCGCGCTGGAGAAGGCCGGGACGGGGATGCCCGCGACGGCCGCCCGAGCGACGACGGCGCGCCACGCGACTTGCTGCTTCTTGATGACGCCGATGAAGTACGGGTCGAGCAGCAAGTTGGCGAGCTGCGCATCGCGCGAGTAGGCGTCGGTGATCTTCTGGAGGAAGCGGGCGCGGATGATGCACCCACCGCGGAAGATGCTGGCGACCTCGCCGAGTTTGAGGTTCCAGTTCTGGGCCTTGCTGGCCGCGGCCATGAGCGCGAAGCCCTGGGCGTATGAGCAGATCTTGCTGCAATACAGCGCGCCGCGGACGCACTCGACCCAGTCGGTCTTCTTCTTGCCCAGCGTGATCCCGAACGCGGCCAGGCTTGCGGGCGTGGCGCCCTTGAGCTTCTTGCTGGCAGCCACGCGCTGTTCCTTGATCGCGCTTATGTTGCGGGCGAAGACGGCTTCGGCCATCGTCGCGGCGGGCACGCCCAGGTCCAGCGCGCTGTTGATCGTCCACTTGCCGGTGCCCTTCTGGCCGGCGGCGTCGAGGACGATATCGACAAACGCCTTGCGCGTGCCGCCGGTGTCGGTCTGCTGGAGGATGTCGGCGGTGATCTCGATGAGGAAGCTGTCCAGCTCGCCGGCGTTCCAGTCGGCGAAGATCTCGCTCATGGCCTTGGGCTTGAGGCCCAGCACATCACGCATGAAGTGATAGGCCTCGCAGATGAGCTGCATGTCGCCATACTCGATGCCGTTGTGCACCATCTTGACGTAGTGGCCGGCGCCGTCGGGGCCGATGAAGGTGGTGCAGGGCACGCCGCCGGAGACGGGCTTGGCGGGGGCGGCTCCGTCGATCGGCTTGCCGGTCTTGGCGTCGACCTTTGCGGCGATCCTGGTCCAGACCGGTTCGAGGAGCTTCCACGCCTCGGGCTTGCCGCCGGGCATGAGCGAGGGGCCGAAGCGCGCGCCAAGCTCGCCACCGGAGACGCCGGAGCCGACGAAGAGCAGGCCCTTCTCGCCCAGGGCCTTCTCGCGGCGTTGTGTGTCCTGCCATTCGGCGTTGCCGCCGTCGACGATCAGGTCGCCCTTGTCCAGCAGCGGGACGAGGGCATCGATGGTCGCATCGGTCGGGCCGCCGGCCTTGACGAGGATGACAATGCGGCGCGGCTTGGCGATGCTGGCGACGAAGTTCTTGAGCTGCTCACTGGCGACCAGGCCGCCACCGGTGGTGCCGAAGACCGCGGGCGGGTTTTCCTCGATGAACTTCTCGGTCTTGGCGGTGGTGCGGTTGTAGACCGCGACCTTGAAGCCATGGTCGGCCATGTTCAGGGCGAGGTTCTTGCCCATGACTTCCAGACCGATGAGACCGACGTTGGCAGAGTTGGCGGGGGGAACGGGAAGGGGCATGGAGGTGCTCCGGGGGTGTGCGTGAATCGGGAAGATAGGGGCAGTTGAGGAGGGTTTCTGGCGACTTCGTACGGCTCTCAGAGGTTTCGGTCATTGGGGCGACAGAGCTTGACGTCGTCGACTATTGATCGAGGCAGAACTTGTCGGGACTAGCGTTCTTTCGGGTGCAACAACCGGCACTCAGACACACGCGACTAGACTTCGAGCATGGCGATTGAGCTCTCGATGTGGCGGATCGACTCTGGCCTCCTCCGGGTTGAACCCACGAGCATGGACTTCGAGCAGCGGCTTGAGGACCTGCTTGCGCGAAACATCTCAATCGCGTCGTCGGACTGGATAGTGATCGGCAGGCAAGTGCCGACGCCATGGGGCAAGTTCATCGACTTGCTGTGCATGGATTGTCAGGGAAATCTCATTGTGCTGGAGCTTAAGCGTAACAAGACCGAACGCGAAGTTGTTGCTCAGGCACTTGATTACGGTTCATATATTCGAGGCATTCAGGCCGATGACATACGTCAGATTTTTGCAGACTATCAGAAAAGTGTCAAGCCGGGCGTTCCAGCAAGCACCATCGAAGAAGCCCTTGGAGCACGATTTCGAGGTCGGCGTATTCCTGATGAGCTCAATAGTTCGCATAAGTTGATTATCGTTGCGGCATCGCTTGACGCTGCCACGGAACGAATCGTACGGTACCTGGCCGATGAGTATGGGGTGAGAATTGGTGTCCTCTTCTTTCGCGTGTTTAAAGATGTCGAGCGCGAGTATCTGACCTGTGCTTGGCTGCAAGATTCCGATTCGGCTCAGAGTGAGACGACGACACCAGCTGCCACGGAGCGTGTGCCGTTCAACGGAGAGTTCTATGTCAACTTCGGAGAGAGTGATCACCGAAGCTGGGAGGATGCGATCAAGTTTGGATTCGTGAGTGCAGGACACGGCCCAACATGGCGCGACGCCATGCAACGCTTGAAGCCTGGGAACCGCATCTGGGTCAACGCCCCCGGGTCCGGCTACGTCGGAGTCGGAGTTGTTGAAGAGTCGGCGGTGCCGATCCGAGAGTTTATGGTCAAGAACCCAGAGGGTCGTGAAGTTCCACTTATCGATGCGGGAATCATGTGCAAGGGCATGGCAGACGATGCTGACGATCCCGATCTGTGTGAGTATGTTGTCCGCGTGAGGTGGATCAAGACCGTCCCTGTATCACAAGCGATCTGGGAACGAGGATTCTTCGGCAATCAGAACTGCGTGGCCGAGCCAAAGGTGCCGATTTGGTTGTACACCATCGATCGCCTGAAACAAAAGTTCGACATCACGACGTGAGTGCTCTGCGGCCGGCGTCCGCGATGGGTCGACTGCGCGCATCGCGACACGTCGGGATGTTTGCAGAGCGCGGAGCTGCGGATTCTCCGGTCGGCATTGTGCGTGTAAGGTAACATTCAAAGCAGCGTGACGGTCGATGCTGTATCAAAGACTTGTCGTGGTACTGTCCTCGCCATCGACGACAACCGGGCACGGGCCCCTCAAGTGGTGTGCGGCGTCGAGCGTGCAGGATAAGCCATGGCTTTGTCCCAGCCCTCCAACAATGGCCCATGAGCGAATCACCGAGCGATCAAACCTGGCCTGCTGGTTCGTCGTCGTCGGCGGGCGGGGGCGGTGGGGCGGGCGGGGGCAGTGGGGGGGGCGACGAGATTGTCCCGCTGGATATCGCGATGCTTGATGACGATGCCGACTTTCGCCAGTATCTCGGCGGGCAGTTGCAGACCGACGGGCATGACGTCCGCGCGCTGGGCACCGCCGAGGAGCTGCTGGCCAGCATCGAGGCACGGCTGCCGGATCTCGTCCTGCTGGACATGAACATGGGGCGCGTCAGCGGGGCGGATGTGCTGGTGGAGATTCGCAAACGCTGGCCGCGACTGGGGGTGATTGTCATCACCGGCTACCCGTCGATGGATTCGATGCGGGCGACGTTCAAGCAGGATGTGTATGACTATCTGGCCAAGCCGTTTCGCACCGAGGAACTCCGCCGCGTGCTCAGCCAGGCGGCGGCGAGCCTGAACCTCGGGGCCAAGCCAGAGGCGAAGCTGCGGGCCGAACTCGGCCGCCAGATTCGCATCGCCCGCACGCAGCGGGGCTGGACGCTCAAAGACCTCTCAGACGTCTCGGGCGTGTCGGTCAGTCAGATCAGCAGCGTCGAACGCGGTGCCCACCTGCCGAGCCTCGAAAGCCTGCTGACGATCGCGACGGCCCTGGAAGCCAGGCCCAGCGCGTGGCTGGAGGGGGCGGGGTTCTGAGGTGAGGCCTTCGCGTCGCCCTGCTCGCCCCTCGGGCAGAATGCGGCATTGGCCGATCGTTCGCGACGATTGGGGCAAGTTCTCCACGCGGGGTGGGCGCGTCGCTAGCGTTCGCCATGACGACCTTCGCTCCGCGCGCCAGCACGTCTGTGACAGTGGGAATTCCCGGCACCATGCGTGCGCTGGTGAAGCATCATGCCGGGCCGGAACTGCGGCTCGACGCGGCCCGCCCGGTGCCGACGCCCGGCCCGCGCGATGTGCTCATCCGCGTCACGCACGCGGGCATCTGCGGGACGGATCGCCACATCTGGGAGTGGGACGCGTGGGCCGCGTCGCGGATTCCTGTCGGCATCGTCACGGGGCATGAGTTCGTCGGGAAGATCGTCGCGCTGGGCTCGGCGGTGAGCCGCTATCAACTCGGCCAGCGCGTCAGCGCCGAGGGGCACATCTCCCCAGGCACGGGCTACAACGCGCGGACGGGCGCGGCGCACATTGCTGATGACATGGTCATCCTGGGCGTCGATCGCGATGGGTGCTTTGCCGAGTATGTCTGTGTGCCGGAGGAGAACGTGTGGCCCGTGCACGAGACGATTCCGGATCACATCGCGGCGGTGCTGGACCCGCTAGGCAACGCTGTGCACACCGTGATGGAGGCCAACGTCAGCGCCAAGACGGTGCTGGTGACGGGCGTGGGGATCATCGGGCTGATGGCGGTGACGGTGGCCAAAGCCGCGGGCGCCTCGCGGATTTTCGTGACTGATGTTGACCCGCGCCGGCTCGCGCTTGCGCGGCGGCTCGGCGCGGTCGAGGCCTATGACGTCCGCCAAGGCTCGGACTGGATCAAGCACGTCCGCAGCGCGACGCACAACGGCGTGGACTGCCTCATCGAAATGTCCGGCCACCCCGGCGCGATCAGCGATGGCTTCAGCGCCCTGCGCCCCGGGGGCACGGCGGCGCTGCTGGGCATCCCCAGCAAGCCCTTCGCCTTTGACCTGACCAACCACGTGATTTTCAAGGGCGCCAAAGTGCTGGGCATCAACGGCCGCAAGATGTTCGAAACGTGGTACCAGATGGAAGCCCTGCTGCTGTCCGGGCGGCTGCAACTCGACGAAATCATCACCCACCAACTGCCAATCGCCGACTTCGCCAAGGGCTTCGGCCTGATGCAGAGCGGCGAGGGGATCAAGATTGTGCTGAAGGTGTGAGGAAGGGGGGGTGGGGGCGCGACGAAGCGACGAAGCGACGAAGCGACGAAGGGACTAGGTGTGATTGTTCGCCGTGGCGTGGGCGTCCTGGCTCGGCGAGGCTGTACGCTTCTGTCTCGTCACTCTGCTCTGTCGAAGCCACTTTCGCGACTCGCAGCTGTGGAGTACGACTTGTCTGAAGCTCACGGAAGTTCGCACCCTCATCCGCCCTGGCTCGCTGGACGCGAGCCAGGCACCTTCTCCCGCATGGCGGGAGAAGGTCTACTGCGATTCGTGCGACTCGCGCGGCAATTCCTTCTCCCGCCTCGCGGGAGAAGGTGTCGAGGTCCGCGTCCAGCGGACCGATGACGGATGAGGGTGTACCGTTTGACCTGTACTGTCTCACGATCGCTTCGGACGATTCAGCAGAGCATCGTCACTCGCCGCCCATGCCCGTTGTACCTGACGCGACATTCTGGCTCTCGACGCCCGCGTTGGGCGTTGGCGCGGGGGCGGGGGGTGCGGCGGGTGTTGCGGATGCGGCGATCGCGGCGATTGAAATGCAAGGTGATATCGATCGCGTGCTGGAGGTGTTGGGTGTCGCGCCCGTCGCCGTCGGGCAAGCGAGGCTGCGGGCGCTGGGGGATATCGATCATGGCGTCGTGGCCCGGTGGGACGCGCACGCCGCGACGATCATGCCGCACGCGGGGCCGGCCGTGCTGGCCGCGCTGGAGATATGGCTCGTCACCGCCGCGTCGAGCAAGTCTCCAACTTGCTCGGCATCGACGATCGACGACGCCCTGCTGCACGCCAACATCAGTGACATCGCGCACGTCCTCGAACCCGCGCTGGCTACGGCGCTGAATCGCCTGGGCAGCCCGATCGGGCTGGCGGTGCTGCTCAGCCAGCCGCGGCGGTGGGAGGCGTGGTGGCCGGCACGCCCCGCACGAGCACGCCAGCGATCCCCGACCCTCCGTCCGCGTCACTGCTCGCGCGGCTGCTGCGGCCCGCGCTGGTGGCGATCGTCGGCCCGCCAAACATCGGCAAGAGTTCACTGCTCAACGCCCTGGCGGGGCGGACGGTCGCGCTCGTCGCCGATGCGCCTGGCACCACGCGTGACAGCGTCGGCGTCGGGCTGATCGTCGATGGCCTGCTGGTGCGATACCTCGACACGCCGGGCCTGAGCGACACCCCGCGCGACGCGCTGGACGCCGAGGCCCAGCGTGCCGCTCACGCCGTGCTGGCCCGCGCCGACCTGCTGCTGCTCGCGGCCGACGCCCGCCACCCCGAGACACTGGCGAGCACCCGCGCCCTCGCACGCCAAGCACTCGGCCAAGACGCTTCGCGCCCGACGATTGAAGTCCTGCTCCGCAGCGATTTGGCCCACGCCGCGACGATGGCCGAAACGGACGGCTCGGCCTCGCACGGCACACCCGTCGCCACCAGCAGCCGCACAGGCCAAGGCCTGTCGGCCCTCGCCAGCGCGATCCGAACAACCTTGCTCCCAGACGCCGCCCTACGCGACACGACGCCCTGGCGCTTCTGGGCGTCGTGACGAACGAGGCATGATCGACCTGTCGCGTCGTCAGCACGCCGCGCCGACGTATTGAACCATCGCAGGCGGCCGGCAATCCGCCCGGCCCGGAGGTCCGGGGTACCCAAGATTCGACGCGACAGCTGTACGAATTCGTCGCTTCGTCGCTTCGTCGCTTCGTCGCTTCGTCGCTTCGTC
>JALOQT010000373.1 GCA_025453375.1 Phycisphaerales bacterium
GACTTGATGTCGACGGCGGGGGGCAGGCCTGCGGCGCGGCGTTCGCGCGGGTGATATGTGCGGTGCACGTCCTTGAGGTGGGTGCGGTCGACGTGGGTGTAGATCTGCGTGGTGGCGATGTCGGCGTGGCCGAGGAGTTCCTGGACGACGCGCAGGTCGGCACCGCCGCCGAGCAGGTGCGTGGCGAAACTGTGCCGCAGGACGTGCGGGTGGATGTTGTCAATCCCGGCGTGCTTGCCGGCGAGTTTGACGATCTTCCAGACGGCGACGCGCTCGATCGGGCGGCCGGTGCGGCTGAGCAGCAGGCGATCGGCCGAGTGACGCTCGGCGCGGGCCAGGTGCGGGCGGGCGGAGCGGAGGTATTCGCGAACGACGTTGGCGGCGGCGTCGGCGATGGGCACCATGCGCTGCTTGTTGCCCTTGCCGGTGGCGATCAGGACGCCTTCGCTCAGGCGCACATCGCTGACGTGGAGGGTGGCGACTTCGCTGGCGCGGAGGCCGCAGGCGTAGAGGAGCTCGAGGAGGGCCTGGTCGCGCAGGGCGAGGGCGGCGGTGAGGATCGCGCTGGTTGATGTTGCGGGTGTGGGGCCGGGGTTCGTGCTGGGCTGGGGTGTGGGGCGCGTGGTCTGGCGCGTCGCGGCCTGGTCGACGAGTGCCTTGGCGGAGCGCGGCGAGAGGACCTTGGGCAGTTTCTTCCAGCGGGTGGGGGTTTCGAGCAGTTCGGTCGGGTCGCGGGTGATCTTGGAGGTCGACAGCAGGAAGCCGAAGAAGACGCGGCAGGTGGCCAGGTGACGCGTGATGCTGGTGGATGAGAGTTTTCGGGCGGTGCGGAGCGTGTCGAGGTGCTTGCGAAGCGTGTCGACCGTCACGGTGGCGAGATTGATCGGTGCGGCGTCTGGCTGCTGGCCGAGGAAGTGCAGGAGGTCTCGCACATCGGCGCTGTAGGCGAGGATGGTGTTTTTGGCGAAGCCGCACTCGACGCGGAGGTAGCTTTGAAAGAGCGTAAGCCACGGGTGGGTGAGCGTGCGTGCGGGTCCGGGCGGGCGGCCGCGGCCGCGGCGTGGCGGTGCTGTTGGTGCGCTGGCGTTGGGCGCGGCGACTTGCACGGGCTTGGGCTTGGAGCGCGTCTTGGCCACAGGGGAGGATCGACCGACGGCGTGGTGATGCTCGCAAAAATGGGGATCGCCGCCCGGTGTTGAGCCGGGCGGCGATTGGGATTTTCAAGATTCGCCCGCTGGCGACGAGCCGTTGGCGGCGCCGTCGCGAGCGTCCCCTGCGGGATTACCGCAGAAGCTGCAGGGCCGACTGGGGCTGGGCGTTGGCCAGACCCAGCGAGTTGCCTGCGGCCTGCGAGAGGATCTGGCCGCGGGTCAGTGCGGCAGTCTCGCTGGCGAAGTCGGCGTCGCGGATGACGCTCTCAGCGCTGCTGGTGTTTTCCAGGCTGACGTTGAGGCTGCGGATCGTCGCACCGATGTTGTTCTTCTGGAAGGCACCGAGGCGCCCGCGGAGTGCGGAGACCTGCTTGATGGCTTCCTCGACAACCTTGCCGGCGTCGATCAGATTGCCGCTGACGACGTTCTTGCCCTTGCCTGAGGCCAGGTCGGACAGGAAGCCGAGCGACGAGTTGCCCAGCGAGCGGCTGGCGACGTTCTGGATGCCCAGGCTCGTCTGGCCGGCGAGGTCAACCTTGCTGTCAAGCTGGAACTTCGCGCCGCCACCGGTGATGGTGAAGGCGGAGATCGGCGTGGTGATCTGCTGTGCGGCGCTGGTCCGCAGGGAGATCGACACATCCAGGAAGTCGCTGGCGACTCGGCCCGCATCGCGAAGGACGTTGTTGTTCGCCACCGCAACCTGGCCGGTCGAGGTGAACACATCTTCGTCGTTGGCGACCTGCTGGCGGAGGTTGGCACCGGCCAGGCCACCGGCATCGACCACGCGGATCGAGGCGAACTGATCTGAGCCGAACTCCGTGCTCTTGACCACCAGGCCACGACCGCTGACGCCGACGGAGGCGGAGACGCCGAGGACATCCTTGAAGGCGTTGACCGCGGCGGCTGCGGCCGAGACATTCGTCCCGCGACCGAAGCTGAACTCACGGCTGCCGGTGGCGCCGGCGATTTCGATACGGAGCAGGCTGCCCGATGCGGCGTTAATTGCCGTCGCTGAGAGACGCAGCTCGACACCACCACGCTGAGCCGAAGCGGTGATCGCTGCCTGGACGGCCTGAGTCGCGCCGCTGTTGAGCTTGGCGGAGTTGACGCGGAAGTCGGTGACTGCTGCACCCAGGCCCGTCGTGGTGAAGCTCAGGTTGCCGTTGAGGAGTTTGACGCCCTGGAAGTTCGTCGACTCGCTGAGGCGGTCGATGGTCTGCAGGATCGAGTCGATCTGCAGCTGGTTGGCGTTCTTCTCTTCAGCGCTCAGACCGGCGTTGTTGGCCGTCGAGGTGACGAGGCTGCGGAGGTCCGTCAGCAGCGTGCTGACTTCCGACAGGCCGCCTTCGGCGATGTTGACGATCTGGTCGGCGCGCTCAGCGTTGGCGATGGCCGCCGTGAGGGCTGACTTCTCGGCACGCAGGTTCTCGCTGGCGATGAGGCCGGCGGGGTCATCCTTGCCGCGGTTGATCCGCAGGCCGGTGGACAGACGCTCGAGCGTCGTGTTCAGACCCTTGTTGTTGAACGAGAGGTTGCGCTGCGCGATGAGAGACGAGGGGTTGTTGTTGATGCGACTCATGAAAATCCTCCGTGTTGCCCCTGGCGGAATCGGGCCCGCCAATGCCCTGCGGTCATCCCTCACTGCGTCCGAGGCAACGTACCTCGATCCGAGTGAGGGGTCGGGAGCGCGGACATCCGTGCCGTCCCGACGCTGGCAAGTCTGCGACGACGTGCCAGTCAAGCAGTGGATCGGGATGATCCGCTTCAGGCTTCATCCGTAGAGCGCGATGAGTGTGAGTCGAGGGGTGGCCAGGCGGCATGGGCCGCACAACCGGGCAACTCACTGGCCCGAGAACGCGATCAAGGCCCCTGAGTTGGTGGTGCTTCATGGCTGGAAAGTGGCTCAGGAGTCAGGGAATGACTGGAGACATTCAGCCGCTGGAAGCACACACGCCGTGAATCTCGCGAGAATCAGTTGGAATCGATCGCGTGTCAGTCCGCTTCAGGCTCGTGTGATGAAGCGTTTGCAAACTGGTTTGCATGATGGCATGGGCGTTGACCTGAGGCGGTGAGTCAGACGGGATGATTTAGCGCGCAATGAAAAGCCCCGGGCACGGGGCCCGGGGCTCAGGAGCTTGACAGACGTGTGAGGCCGAAGGTGTGTCAGCCGGCGCGGCTTACGCCGCCGCTGACGCTTCGATCAACCCCGGAGCAACTGCAGCGCCGACTGCGGCTGCTGATTGGCCAGGCCCAGCGAGTTGCCTGCGGCCTGCGAGAGAATCTGGCCACGCGTCAGG
>JALOQT010000043.1 GCA_025453375.1 Phycisphaerales bacterium
GCTGCTCGATGCGCTCGAAGCGCACCACGCCGAGCAGCTCGGCCTGCTTGATGAGCACCTGCTGGCCATCCGTCGTGCCGATCAGGCCATGCTGGCCATCTGCGTGCAGCGCCAGCAGACCGCCGCCCTCCGCCTCAGCGAGCTTGAGCAGGTCCGTGCCCAGCTCGTCGGCGAGATCGTCGGCCGCGCCAGCGCGGCCAAGTCCCTCGCCGCGCCAGTGACGCTGTCGGCCCTGGCCCATCGCGCCGGGCCAGATGCCGCCCCGCGTCTGCTCGCGCAGGCCAGTCGCCTCCGCACGCTCGTGGCTGAGTGTCTCGACAAGCAGGTCATCATCGCCCAGGCCAGCACCAGCCTGCTTGGGCATGTGCAGAGCCTCGTTCGCCAGATCGCCCGAAACCTCAGCGACACCGGCACCTACGCCCGCCACCACACCACCGCCGCCCCCGCCCACAGCATCCGCGCCGTCGACGTCCTCTCCTGATCGCCCGCCTCTTTCGCGAGTCCTCCCATGCTCAACGGCGCACTGTCCATCGGACGCACCGGCCTGACCGCCAGCCAGCTCGGCCTCAACGTCAGCGGCAACAACGTCGCCAACGCCGCCACGCCCGGCTTCACACGCCAGCGCATGGACCTCGCTCCGCTCTCCGAGCAGCCGTGGGGCCGCTTCCGCATCGGGCGCGGCGTCGACGTGCAGGGCATCCGCCGCATGGCCGACGAAGGCCTTCAGCAGCGTCTCCTAGCCGCCACCAGCAGCCAGGGCGCCGCCGACACCAACAGCGGCGCGCTGGCCGACCTGGCCAACCTCATCGGCACATTCGATCGCAACGGCAACACCGCCCTCACCGCCGAGTTCAATCGCTTCTTCGACGCCTGGAGCAACCTGACCACCGGCACCGGCGGCGCTGACACGCGCGGCACCGTCATCACGCGCGGCTCGGCCCTCGCCCAGTCCCTCCGCTCCCTGCGCTCAGACATCGCCAGCCGCGCAAGCAACGTCGAGGCCGACCTCTCCGCCGCCGTCACCAACGCCAACGGCCTGCTCAGCCAGTTCGCCACGCTCAACGCCCAGATCGTCAACGCCGGCGCCAGCGCCGCCGGATTGATCGACCAGCGCGACCAGGTCCTCGCGCAGCTCGCCAACCTGATGGACATCACCCCATCAACCGACGCCAACGGCTCGATGAGCCTCTACGTCGGCAGCACCCTGCTGGCCAGCGATGGCACCAGCCGCGGAATCAAGCTCGATATCAACACCGACGCGTCCGGCAACCGCACCGTCGCCATCTCCACGCAGGACAACTCCGAGTCCATCACCCCCGCCGCCGGCCGCATCGGCGCGCTGCTGAGCCAGACCACCGGCACGGGCGCGCCTGCCGCCCTCGCCCGGCTCGATCGCGTGACGGGCGAATTGATCTATCAGGTCAACCGTGCGTACTCGCAAGGTGCGCCCCTCACGCCCGTGCAGCGCCTCAGCGGCGTGACCGAAGTCGCCGCTCCCGACCGCGCCCTGGCCATTAACGACCCGGCCAACAACACCTTCGCCAGCCTCACCAATCGCCCCACCAGCGGCGCCATCACCCTGCGCGTCCGCAATGACACCACCGGCCAGTTCAGTGAAGTCTCGATCCCCATCGACCTCGACGGCCTGACCACCACCGGCGCGCCGGGCTTCACCGATGACACCAGCGTCAACTCCCTGCTGGCCAGCCTGAATGCCGTGCCCAACCTCAGCGCGACCCTCGACTCGGCCGGTCGCCTTCAGATCAACGCCGGCCCTGGCTCAAGCGTCTCGGTCACCAGCGACACCAGCGGCATCCTGACGACCCTCGGCGTCAACACCTACTTCATAGGCACCGACGCCGCGACCATCAACGTCCGCGCCGATGTCACCGCCAACCCCGCCCTGCTCAACGTCCGCACCATCGCCAATGGCAGCGCCGTCGACAACGGCGTCTCGAAGATCATCGCCGAACTCCGCACCAAGGGCCTCGCCTCGCTCGGCGGCGCATCGATTCTCGGTGACTGGTCCAGCGTGATTCAGGAAACCGGCGTACAGGCCGATGCCGCCGCCACCGCCGGCGCGACGGCCAAGGCCGTGGCCGACAACCTTCAGGCTCAGCGCGACGCTGTCAGCGGCGTCAGCCTCGACGAAGAAGCCATCAACCTCGTGCTCTATCAGACGCAATATCAGGCCAGCGCCCGATACATCACCGTCGTGCAGGACCTCACCCAGACGCTGCTGGGTCTGATCCGCTGATCTCGCCAGGCGCCGCGGCTGCGTCGCCGCCTGCATCGGGCGTCGCCTCGCTCTCGCCCTTGCCCGGGTTCATCAGTTCGACGCCCCCGTCAACATGCCGCGCCAGCCCGAGGCTGACCAAGGCCGCCAGCGCCGCGGCTTGCTCCGCCTGCTTCTTGCTCGCCCCCCAGCACGCGTCAAACACCCGGCCGTCCAATTCCACGCGCACGTGAAACTCCTTGGCGTGGTCCGGCCCGCGCTGCGTCACAATCGTGTACGTCGGCGTCTGGCCCATCGTCTGCTGGCTGAATTGCTGCAGCAGGCTCTTGTAGTTTTCCTGATGCCCGCTGCTGGCCGCCGCATCGATCCGCGCTGCCACCAGCGGCTCGATAAACGCCCGCGCCGCGCTCAAGCCGCCATCGAGGTAGATCGCCGCGATCATCGCCTCCACCGCCGCCGCCGAGAGGCTCTTGGGCAGCGTGTGCTGCCCCTTCATGCCCTTGCCCAGCGACAGGTGCGCCTCCAGCCCCAGTTGCTTGCCGATCGCCGCACACGTCTCGCGGCTCACCACCGCGCTCTTGATCTTGGTCATCTCCCCCTCAAGCAGATGCGGGAAACGCTCAAAGACCATCTGGCACACCACCAGCCCCAGCACCGCATCACCCAGAAACTCCAGCCGCTCATTGCTCTTGAGCCGGCTGGTTGTCATCGAGGCATGCCGCAGCGCCTGCTCCAGCAACCCCTGATCGGCAAACGTGTGCCCCAGCAGCGTCTCGACGGGGTGACGTGTCACCTCGCCGCTGCCCAGCCCGATGCCCGGCCCGATGCCTGGCCCTGCCGCTGGCTCAACCGACCCCGCCGCCGAGAGCAGCGAAGCGATCTCGCCGCTGGCGCGAGCGTGTGCCTCGTCAATTGGTTTTCTATCCACGCGTCACCTGCCAGCCCTTCCCGGTGCCGCGGCGAGTCCTGATCAATGCACGACCAGGCCCTTCTCTCGCCAGCGCCACACCGCTGTACCAACCACCACCAACCACCACCAAGCCGCGCCAAACGCGGAGGCCAAGCAGTCGGGTGCTCGCAGGCCTGAACCCCCGGGGGCAGCAACGTTTGTCGACCGTCACCGGTCAACCACGCCGCGCGTCCGCCAGGAGGCTGAGGCCAAAGACCAGCCCAACCACCTCGCCGCAGCCGACGCCCAGAGCGCCGGCTCGACTCAGATGCTCGTTCTTTCGGCGATCGCCCGCGTTCGGTTGCGATTCTCGCGCCAAAATCGCCCAACATCGCCCTGACACCCTTCTCCACAGCCATATCCTGCCCGATAGCACCTGGGCACTTTCCCTCCCCGCCAACCCACTCCGCCCCCCCGACGCCGTGGCGGGACCCTCCCGCACGGGCCCCGCCCCGCCCACGCGGCTATCATCTCGGCCCAGCCCGCCCGACGCGAGCCGGGCACCGCACACGATTCACGCAGGAGTCTCCCCATGGGTATGGCATATGAGAAGCGGGTCAGCAAGGTCAAGCGCAAGCGCAAGATCGGCTTCCGCGCCCGGATGGCCACCAAGGCCGGCCGCAAGATCATGAACGCCAAGCGCCGCATGGGCCGCTCGCTCAACGTCGCCGACAAGTAAACCACGTCCGGCCGCGTTGCCCCTCGCACGCGGCGACAACCCCATCAACACCCAAGCCCCGCGCCGATCTGGTGCGGGGCTTGTCGTTGGGGATAGCCTCAAAGCAGCCGCCGGGCGATCGCATAAGGCACGCCTCATGCAGTGCAGGTCCGCCGAGAAAAATGCAGCCCTGTAGCAATGTCGCCCCCGCCCTACCGCCCCAACAACCCGTTCATCCGCCGCCGCATCTCCCGCTCACGCTCATCCACCACGCTCGACAACTCATCGGCCTGGTGGTCCGCGTGATAGCTGCTCCGCACCAGCGGGCCGCTTTCGACGACTTTGAACCCCTTGTTCAGCCCCGCGTCGCGATAGCCGTCAAACTGCTGCGGCGTCACGAACCGTTCGATCGGCAGGTGGTTCCGCGTCGGCTGGAGGTACTGCCCGATCGTCAAGATATCGCACGAGCCGTGCGCCGTGGCCGTCTTGCTCAAGAGGTCGTCCATCAGGCCCAGCACTTCTTCGTCATTCTCGCCGATGCCGACCATGATGCCCGTCTTGGCCACCACGCCCTGCTCCTTGACGCGCCGCAGCAGTTCCAGGCTGCGATCAAACTTCGCGCTCGGCCGCACCGCCGGATACATCCGCCGCACCGTCTCAAGGTTGTGATTGATGATGTGCGGCTTGGCATCGATCACCATCTGCAGCGCGCCCCAGTTGCCCTCAAAGTCCGGGATCAGCACCTCGATACTCAGCCCCGGGCATGCATCGCGCGTCCGCTGGATCGTCTCGGCCCAGATGCCCGCCCCGCCGTCGGCCAGTTCATCGCGATTGACGCTCGTGATGACGATGTGCTTCAGCCCCGAGCCCTGCATCATCACCCGCAGGCTCTCAGCCACGCGCCGCGGCTCATCCTTGTCCAGCGTCACAGGCCGCCCGGTCTTGACGTTGCAGAACCCGCACGCCCGCGTGCACGTGTCACCCAGGATCATGATCGTCGCCACCCCGCGAGACCAGCACTCACCCATGTTCGGGCAGCCAGCCTCCTGGCAGACGGTCACCAGTTTCGCATCCGCCAGCAGGTTCTTGAGCTTTTCATACTCTGGCCCGCCTGGCACTTTGGCCTTCATCCACGATGGCTTCTTCTTGATCGCCATCGTCTGCGGGCCGTCCTGATTGTTCAGCACCATCGATGACAGGCTGATCACGGGCGCATCCATCCGGCGCAGCGGGTCACCCCCGGCCGGCCGCGGGTGGCGGGCCAGCGTGCGGCTGATCGCCGCGGCTTCCAACTCCGCCGCCGTCGGGCTCGCCCCCGCACCCTGCTCAACGCTCGACGCTGCCCGTGGATCATCAATCATGACGGACCATCCTAGGGGTGTCGCTAGCCGCGCCATGGCCCGCCGCCGCGTGGGCGGCCAAGCCAACCCAACCGACACCACCGCGCAAAACCTGCGCCACACTTACCCAGAGTCTCAAACCCTGAAAGCCCGCCCGATCCTGCATGTTCGGTCAACGCAAGGGTTCTCCAGAGCCCTGCATCGCTCACTTCACGCGCGATTGACAGAAAACCTTGCTAACCTCTA
The DNA here is from genome assembly GCA_025453375.1 of Phycisphaerales bacterium. Taxonomy (GTDB): domain Bacteria; phylum Planctomycetota; class Phycisphaerae; order Phycisphaerales; family UBA1924; genus JAJTGZ01. Next base: position 5,430 of record JALOQT010000043.1, read on the forward strand.
TACGAACACGCTCGGTTTTCCGATGACTGGTCGCATGCGCCTCGTGCATCCGGCCGGGGCGCGGCGTTCGTTGACTCTCGTCGGTGGGCCCTCCGCCCGCCGATTCAGACTTTGGTAAGGAGTGGCTTGTGCGCGACGTTCAACAGACTCAGACGGTCCCAGCCCGCAGCCAGCCCGCCCGCGCCTCGCGCGGCTCGGCTCGCCGCCCGCTTACCGCCGCCGCCGCGCTGGCCGCGATGGCCCTGCTGCCCCTTGCTGCCTGCGAGCACGATTCATACATGAATCCCAGCATCACCGGCCGCTGGGAGAACACCCCGACGATCGTGCCCGTGCTGGAGCGCCTCTCGGCCGTTGAAGGCCCCGTCGGTGGCAACGCCGCCGAATACAGCCCCATCACCCAGGCCGACCTCATCCCCGAGGCTGATGCCTATCGCATCGACGCGGGTGACGGCCTGGAAGTCCTCGTCAACGAACTGTTCAGCCCCAACATTCAGGAACGCTACGAGCGCCTCGTCGACCCGCGCGGGATGATCGAACTGCCCAACGTGCCCAGCGTCTACGTCGCGGGCATGACGGCTGACGAAGCCAGCCAGGCCATCTCGCGGGCCTACAAGGCTCGGCGAATCCTGACGGATCCGATCATCGCCGTCTCGGTCCCCGCACGCCGCAAGCAGACCTTCCACCTCATGGGTGGTGTCAACGCGCCGGGCACCTACGGCATTCCGCGTCCGGACTTCCGCCTGCTCGAAGCGATCACGCAGGGCGGCCGGTTCACCGAATACACCCAGTGGGTCTACGTCATCCGCGCCACGCCGCTGAGTGATCGCGCTGCTGGCCGCGTCCGCCCGCTGGGCGCGATGGAGCCCGAGGCCGTGATCCCCGCTGGCCCGGCCAAGGTCGTCGACGCCCCCGCCGGCATGACGCCCGCCCGCCCGCGTGAGAGCGTGATCGACCTGATCGATTCGCTCGGCGCCCCGGATAAGAACTCGACCAAGCCGGCGATCTACCCGAGCATGTATGCGACGCAGGACGGCGCCGCCCCGGTCCCCGTGATCGATATCGACGCCGTCTCGCGCAACACGACCACGACGACGACGACCACGACCGCCGCCCCGGTGGTCAACCGCGTCAGCGACTCTGGCAGCATGATGACCAGCACCGGCGGCAGTCGCTGGGTCTTCGTCGATGGCCAGTGGGTTGCTGCTGGCTCGCGCATCGGTGGTGGCACGGCTGGCGGTGGTGCGACCAGCGCCGCACGCGGCGTGAACGTCAACCCCGCAGCCGACATCATCAGCCAGCGCGTCATCCGCGTGCCGATGGATGCCCTGCTGTCCGGCTCAGCGATGCACAACATCGTCGTCCGCCCGGGCGATGTCATCCGCATCCCGTCGCCGACTGAAGGTCTCGTGTATGTCGAGGGCCAGGTCGCCCGTCCGGGGCCCTATGCCCTGCCGAGTGTCGGCCGTCTGACGCTGGTGCGAGCGATCGTCGCCGCCGGCGGCCTTGGCGAGCAGGCCATCCCCGAGCGGATGGAGATCACGCGCTTCGTCGGCCCGGATCGTCAGGCGATCGTCCGGCTGAACTATCGCGCGATCAAGGAAGGCACCCAGCCGGACTTGTTCCTGCGTGAGGGTGACGTGATCAATGTTGGCACAAACTTCTGGGCACTCCCGCTGGCGGTCATCCGCAACGGGTTCCGGGCCAGCTACGGCTTCGGGTTCATTCTCGACCG
>JALOQT010000044.1 GCA_025453375.1 Phycisphaerales bacterium
CTGGCCCGCAAGTGGCTGCCGCTCGTGGCGCTGTTCTCGCCGCAGCAGTTTGCCGTCACCGGCTCGGGCGGCCGGCAGATTGCCTCGATGCGCCAGCACTTCAACCTCTTCAGTTATCGCCTCAGCGTCTCCGTCATGGCTGATGACCCGCGCCTGCCCGATGGCCTGATCCTGGCCCTGGGCGTGCTCGTCGCGGCGATCGAAGGCCGCCAGGACAACGGCTAAACCTCCCCCTTCGTGGCAATGCTCTCAACGCGTGCACTGCCCCCGTGGCACGGCTTTCCAAGCCGTGCATCTCACCACAGCGGCCGAGCACGGATCGTCTCGGGCAACGCACGCAGCCCGGCCAGGATGTCCTTCCCGCTCCGCGGCGCCACGTCCAGCACGGCGTAACCAATGTGCTTATTGGTCTGCAGATACTGCGCGTTGATGTTCACGCCCAGTTCAGCAATCAGCGCGTTCATCTTGCTCAGCACGCCCGGCACATTCTTGTGCACGTGCAAAATCCGATGGCTCCGCACCGGGCCGTCATCCGCCGGCGTCTCATGCTGCGGCGGCAGATCCAGATTCGGAAAGTTCACGCTGCCCGTGCTCACGCCGACGTTCACGTAGCGGATCAACTTGTCCACCACGTCCATCGCGATGTTTTCCTGCGCCTCTTCCGTGCTGCCGCCGACGTGCGGCGTCAGGATCACATTGGCCAGGCCCAGCAGTTCGCTCGTAAACGGCTCGTCATTGCCCGCCGGCTCGTATGGAAACACATCCAGCGCCGCCCCTCCGAGGTGCTTGCTCTTGATCGCCTCGGCCAGTGCCGGAATGTCCACCACGCTGCCCCGCGCGTTGTTGATCAGCATCGAGCCTTTGCGCATCATCTTCAGTTGCGCTTTGCCGATCATGCGATCAGTGCTCTTGGTCGCCGGCACATGCAGGCTCACCACATCGCTGTTCTTGAGCAGTTCATCAAGGCTCCGGCACGGCTTGGCATTGCCCAGGGGCAGCTTGGAGAGGATGTCGTAAAACACCACCCGCATCCCCATCGCCTCAGCCAGCACAGACACCTGCGAGCCGATGTGCCCATAGCCGATCAGCCCGATCGTCCGCCCGCGCACCTCATGGGCACCGGCGGCAGACTTGTCCCACATCCCCCTGTGCATGTTGGCCGTCTGATCCGTCAGGCGGCGATACAGCGCGATCGTCTCGGCGATGGTCAGCTCCGCCACCGAGCGCGTGTTGCTGAAGGGCGAGTTGAACACCGCGACGCCGCGCTGCGCCGCATCATCACAGGCAATCTGATTGACACCGATGCAAAACGCCCCGACGGTCAGCAGCCGCGGCGCCTTGGCCAGCACGGCGGGGCTCACGGTCGTCTTGCTGCGAATGCCCAGAACGTGCACCCCCGCCGCAAGCGCCTTGGCCAGCGCGGCGTCATCCATCGCCTTGGCGCTCACCTCGACACTGAAGCCCTCATCGCGCAGGCGCTGCGCACCACTGGCATGCACACCCTCGAGCAGGAGGACTTTGATTTTCTCTTTGGGGAAGGAAGTGGTGGTCACGGGGAAGTCTATGTGTTTGGTCTACATTCGGATCGACAGATGTGCCCAGTTGCACGCCGCAGCCTGATGAGAGGTTCGACCGACGCAGGTCGCTCGCCTATCATCTCGGCCCGGCGGTGCTGGACAGACAGGTTGTGCACACCATCGGCGATCTGAGCAAGACACATCGACCCTCGGCCTGAAACACCGAGGATTTTGGAGACCCGCCATGAAGGGCAAGACGCACCCGAAGTATTTCAACAACTGCAAGGTCTATCACAACGGCGTGCACGTCATGACCGTCGGGGCCACGGTGCCCGAAATCCACGTCGAAGTGTGGAGCGGCTCGCACCCGTTCTTCACCGGCAAGAACGTCCTGGTCGACTCCGCAGGTCGCATCGAGCGCTTCCAGAAGAAGTTCGCCGGCAACTACTTCGCCAAGGACGCCAAGACCACCAAGAAGGCCTGAGTCTTCACGCAGCCGACGATCACTCGGCCCGATAACCCATCGAACACACGGCGGGCCGCCCGGATCACCCGGTGCGGCCCCTTTTCATTTCGAGGAATCGCCGTTCCTGGGTACCCCCTCTCTCCGAGAGGGGCGCACGGCCGCAGACCTCCGCAACTTCATCGCGCCTGGCAACTTCTTCCGGTCATGCCGGCGAAAGTCGCCCTCTCCGTCGCCCGATAAACCCGATGCCGCGCGTGCTGCCCCCTTGCGGGTCTTTCAGCCACGCCCAGGCACGAATCGGAGCGATCGACCATGCACACCGCCGCGAATCTCAGCACCTTCATCTCGCCCGCCAGCGCCCTGCCGCGGCTTGCCCGCTGGGCGATGCTCATCATCGTCGCGCTGGGCGCGTCATTCGCCGGCGGGTGTCAGACCCTCAGCAACGGCGGCATGCAGGCCGTCAGCATCGAGACCACGCCCCCCGGCGCGATCGTCGAAGTCGCCGGTCGCGGCACATTCATCACGCCCACGACCATCTCCCTGCCTCGCAACGCCCACAGCACGCTGTGGATCACCAAAGAGGGCTATCTGCCGCAGAGCGTGCAACTGACCGCGCGTCTTGATGCCGATCGCGCCACGCCGCGCGCCGAGTTCATGAGCATGGTCGGCGCCGCGGTCGACGCCGCCACCGGCGGCTCATGGACCCTCGTGCCCGATGCCGTCAGCGTGCGCCTCAAGCCCCGCGCCGGCACCAAGCCCCTGCCCGAAGATGCGCCCGACGGCGCCCTGGCCGCGCAGTCCACAACCGATGCCGACCTGATCGAGCAAGACCCCGGCGCCGCCAGCCGCGCCGTGATCAAAACCATCGAAACCGCCACCGGCACCGCCAGCCCCGGCGCACCATCCAAAGCCACCACGCCCATGGGCCGCGCGATCGAATACAACCTCGCCCGCCTCGAGCACCTCCGCAGCACCGGCCAGATCACCGAAGACGAATACGCCACGCTGAAGATCATGGTGATGACCACCGGCGCCGTCACCGCCGCGCCGACCACGCCGTGATGACTATCGCGCCGTGAGTTCCGCCTCACGGAAGACCCCCGAATCACCCACACCCCTTCTCGCGCCGCGCGGGAGAAGGTGCCAAGCGAGCCTTGGGGGGGCAGCGAGCAAAGGCGGATGACGGTGCGACCCTCGGCGCGTCATGCGATCACCCAACTCTGCCGCTCGACTGCGCTCAGCCCGTCACGGTCACACTCTCCTTCTCCGAGCTTTGGGTCTCCCCGCAATCACCACCCCTTCGCCAGCCTCACGTTTCCTCACCCGGCAGCTCAATCCGCAGCCGCTTGGCCGTGCCCTTGAGGTCTTTCGGGAACGCGCTGCGCACATCGACCGTCGCCCCGCTGATCGGGTGTGTGAAGCTCAACCGCCACGCGTGCAGGGCCAGTCGGGGCGACAACCCCGCCACCGCCGCCGACGCATACAGCCCATCACCGGCGATCGGACAGCCGATCGCCTCCAGATGCACGCGTACTTGATGCAGCCGCCCCGTCAGCGGCCGGCACTCCAGCAGTGCCCCCGCCTGACGGCCAATCGCACTGATCGCCAGCACGCGATAGGCCGTCTGCGCATCCTTCCCGCGCCCGTGGATCCGCGCCAGCTTCTTCTCCCCGACATGCCTCCACGCCCCAGGCCCGCTGGTGCTCTTCGGGTCGCTCTCGGCAATCGGCTTGTTGATCACCCCCGCATCGGTGCTCGGCGCCTTGGCCGCGATGGCCCAGTAGAACTTGCGGATCGTCCGGGCCTCAAACTGCTCGCGCAGCCCGTCATACGCGTCGGCCGTCCGCGCCAGCACGACCAGCCCGCTCGTCTCGCGATCCAGCCGATGCAGCAATCCAAAGTCCCGCACCGCCCCGAGGTTCGTCAGCTGATTGCCCAGCCGCCCATCCTCCAGCGCAAAGACGCCATTGAGCAGCGCATCATCCTCATGCCCCTTGCCCGGCTGCGTCACCAGCCCCGCACGCTTGTGCACCACCAGCACATGCTCATCGATGTACTGCACGCCGACACTCACCGCTTCATTGGCCACAGGTGCAGGCATGAGTCTCCTTATCGCGGGCACGCATCTTCATCCAGGAACCACGCCAGTTCGCCGCCACCCACCTCGCGCGGCCGGATCGACAAAATCGGCAGTTCATCCTCCGCCGCACGGCTGTTCAGCCCCGAGGCCTTCGCCACCTTCCCGATCATCTCGCGCTTGCCCGCCCCTGTCACCAGCACGCTGACGTGCCTCGCCTTGTTGATCAGATGCTGCGTCATCGTCACCCGGTCCGGCGGCGTCACCTCCGGCCCGCTGTTGATCAGCACATCCCGCGCCGGATTGCTCGCATCCCGCAGTGCCCGGCTGCGCGGAAACAAACTCGCCGTGTGCCCGTCACCACCCATCCCCAGCACCACATAATCCAGCCGCTGCTGCCCACCCCGACGCCACTCCAGCGTCGACCGCAGCTCCGCCTCATACCGCTCATCACACCGATCCTCCATCGCCCGCATCGGATGCACCTGCGACTTCGGAATCCCCGCGTGCTCGACGATCAAGTCGTGAATCTGCCGATAGTTGCTCCGCTCATCCTCAAACGGCAGACGCCGCTCATCAACGATCCACAGATGCGTCCGCTCCCACGGCAGGTGCCGATACGTCGGGTCCAGCATCAGCCGCCGATACAAAGGCAGCGGCGTGCTCCCCCCGCTCAGCGCTAGGTGAAAATCCCCCAGCGCCCGCACACACGCCACCGCCACACCCGTCAGCGATAACGCCAGTTCATCAATCGCATCATCAGCATGCCCACGCACCACCACCGACCCCGGCAACCCCGGCGCCGACGGCGGCATCTCCACCTCATACGGATCGCTCATGCGGGCAGGATATCCACGCCCAGCCAGCCCTCCCCCGCGCACACGCCCCGCGGCATAACCGCCCCATCCCCCGACCTAGAATCCCCGTCACGCCAGCGCCCTGGCGTGGCGATCCACGTTCATCACCCTCTTCGGAGCTGCCACTATGTCCGCCACCGCTGTGCTCAATGGTGCCCCCTCGACCAACGTTCGTTCCGTCCTCGGCGCCTCCGCCGACGGGCTGCTCGGCCACAAGGCCAAGGTCAGCCGCGAGCACATTCACGCCCCCGGGCCGGACTTTGTCGACCGCGTCTTCGCCCAGACTGACCGCCCCGTGCCGGTCCTTCGCAACTTCCAGACGATCCTCAACACCGGCCGCCTCGCCGGCACCGGCTACGTCTCCATCCTCCCGGTCGACCAGGGCATCGAGCACTCCGCCGGCGCCTCTTTCGCCCCCAACCCGGCGTACTTCGACCCCGAGAACATCGTCAAGCTCGCCATCGACGGCGGGTGCAACGCCGTCGCCAGCACCATCGGCGTCCTCGGCGCCGTCGCCCGCAAATACGCCCACAAAATCCCCTTCCTCGTCAAGTTCAACCACAACGAGATGCTGACCAGCCCCAACATCTTCAAGCAGTCATACTTCGGCAGCGTCAAGCAGTGCTACGAAATGGGCGCGCTGGCCGTCGGCGCCACCGTCTACTTCGGCAGCGAAAACAGCCGCGAGGAAATCAAGTACGTCAGCGACATGTTCGAGGAGGCCCACTCCTACGGCATGGTCACCGTTCTCTGGTGCTACACCCGCAGCAACTCCTTCAAGGTCAAGCACGCTGACGGCCCCAATGCGGGCAAGTCCACCGACTACCACTCCAGCGCCGACCTCACCGGCCAGGCCAACCACCTCGGCGCGACGATCAAGGCCGACATCATCAAGCAGAAACTCCCGACCAACAACGGTGGCTACGCCGCGCTCAACAGCGGCGGCTCCTCCTACGGCAAGTGGGACAAGCGCGTCTACACCGACCTCTGCGGCTCCGACGCCACCGGCGCCGGCGGCCACGCCATCGACCTCTGCCGCTACCAGGTCCTCAACAACTACATGGGCCGCGTCCCCCTGATCAACTCCGGCGGCGAAAGCAAGGGCGCCGGCGACATGGAAGAAGCCGTCATGACCGCCGTCGTCAACAAGCGCGCCGGCGGCATGGGCCTCATCTCCGGCCGCAAAGCCTTCCAAAAGCCCATGGCCGACGGCGTCAAACTCCTCCACGCCGTGCAGGACGTCTACCTGGACAAGAGCGTCACGATCGCGTAAATCGGTCACGGGTACCCCCTCTCTCCTACAGGGGCGTCACCAAACACCCGCGTGGAGCAGGTTTCCAACCTGCTCACAACCTGATTCCGCTTCTGGCAGTGATGCAGCGCACGATGGCACCCCGAAGCATCAACCCCGCGAGCGTCGAAGTCGTCGATGACCGCATCGCAGCGATCCTGCGCAGCAAAACGCCGACGCAGCGCCTCGCGATGATCTTCGAGGCCTTCGCCTTCGCCCGTCGCCTCGCCGAAACCGGCGCCCGCCACGCCCACCCGGAGTGGACCGAGCAGCAGCTCCGCGAAGAGACCAACCGGAGAATGAGCCGTGCAAGCTCTTGAGATGGTGCTGCGCCGCGTCGCCGAGCGTTGCGACCAGCTCGACCTTGCCTACTTCATCACCGGTTCAGTGGCCAGCGGCATCTGGGGTGAATCTCGACTCACACTGGATGTCGATGTCGCCATCACGCTCCCGCAGCATCTGGCCATCGACTTCTGCCACGGATTCCCCCCGCCAGACTGGTACGCCGACGCCGAGTCGGCCCGCGAGGCCTCGCAGCAAGGTGGGCAGTTCAACATCATCTACATCCCCGAAGCCGTCAAGGCCGACATCATCACGCCAGCCGACACACCCTACAACCGCTCACGCTTTGCGCGGTGCCAGCGCGTCGACCTGCCCGCCGGCGGCCATGCCATGTTCGCAGCCCCGGAAGATGTCATCCTCAAGAAACTCGAACACTTCGCACAAGGCGCATCAGACAAGCACCTCCGCGACATCGCAGGCATCTGGCGCGTCTCACGAGATCGCATCGATCTGAACTACATCGAGCACTGGTCTGCACAGCTCGGCACCGCCGCCACCTGGCGCTCGCTGCGATCAACACTTGGGATGTGAGTCATCCGCGCGA
>JALOQT010000045.1 GCA_025453375.1 Phycisphaerales bacterium
GAAGTCGATCTTCTGGCCCTTCTTGGCGCCCTGCGTCAGCGTCGCCGTCACCTTGATCTCCCCGCGCGGGGTGAACTCGGCCGGCAGGTGGATGTCAAACGTGTCCGTCGGGCAGATGCCCAGGCTCTCGGCCGTCTGGCCGGGCTTGAACGTCAGCGGCAGCACGCCCATGCCCACCAGGTTGCCGCGGTGGATGCGCTCGAAGCTCTCGGCGATGACGGCCTTGACGCCCAGCAGCATCGTGCCCTTGGCCGCCCAGTCACGCGATGAGCCCATGCCATAGTCCTTGCCCGCCAGCACGATCAGCGGCGTGCCGGCCTTCTTGTAGTTCGCCGAAGCGTCGAAGATCGTGCTGATCGGCGCGCCAGCCTGCGTGAAGTCACGCGTCCACCAGCCTTCCTTGATCGGCGGGTTGGCCGAGCCATCGGTGCTGATGCCCGTGAGTTTGTTCTTGACGCGCACATTGGCGAAGGTGCCGCGCGTCATCACGCGGTCATTGCCGCGACGGCTGCCATAGCTGTTGAACTGGCTCTTGGGCACGCCCAGCGCCTTGAGGTATTCACCGGCCGGGCTCTTCTCGGCGATGTCACCGGCGGGGCTGATGTGGTCGGTCGTCACGCTGTCAGCCACGCTGACGAGCACGCGAGCGCCGACGATCGGCTTCATCGCGCCCGTCGCCGCGGTGGGCGACATGCCCTGGAAGTACGGCGGGTGCTGGATGTACGTGCTCTTCTCGTTCCACGCATAGGCCTCGCTCTTGCTGACCGGCACCGCGTTCCACGTCTCGTTGGCCGTGAAGACCTTGGCATACTGCGTCTTGAACTGCTCAGGCGTCACGCACTGGGCCTTGATCGCCTGCACCTCCGCGTGCGTCGGCCAGATGTCCTTCAGGAACACCGCCTTGCCATCGCGGCTTGTGCCGATCGGCTCGGTGCCCAGGTCAATCGCCACGCTGCCGGCAATCGCATAGGCCACGCACAGCGGCGGGCTGGCCAGATAGTTCGCCTTCACCGCCGGGTGCACGCGCCCTTCAAAGTTGCGATTGCCCGACAGCACGCTGGCCGCGACCAGATCCCCCTCCTTGATCGCCGCCTCGACCTCTTCGGGCAGCGGGCCGGAGTTGCCGATGCACGTCGTGCACCCGTAGCCGACGGTGTGGAAGCCGAGCGCTTCCAGATCTGCCGTCAACTTGGCCTTGTCGAGATAGTCCGTCACCACGCGAGAGCCCGGGGCGAGGCTCGTCTTGACCCAGGGCTTGCGCGTCAGGCCCAGCGCGTGCGCCTTGCGCGCCACCAGCCCCGCGGCGATGAGCACATCCGGGTTGCTGGTGTTCGTGCACGAGGTGATCGCCGCGATCACCACCGCGCCGTGCGTCAGTTTGTGCGAGCTGGCATCGGCCGGGTTCTTGTACGTCCCGAAGCTGCCGAAGATCTTGTCCATCCCCAGGCCAAACGCCGTGTTGCCCAGCGGCGCGCCGAGGCTCTTGAGGAACTCGGCCTTGACGTTCTTCAGCTCGACGCGATCCTGCGGGCGCTTCGGCCCGGCCAGGCTCGGCTGCACCGTGCCCAGGTCCAGCTCCATCGTGTCGGTGAAGATCGGATCAGGCGTGCTCGTGTCCCACCACAGCATGTTGGCCTTGCAGTAGGCCTCGGTCAGCGCCGCCTGCTCGGTCCGCCCGGTGAACTTCATGTAGTCGATCGTGTTGGCATCGACCGGGAAGAAGCCCATCGTCGCGCCATACTCCGGCGCCATATTGGCGATCGTCGCACGATCCGGCACCGAAAGCGCCGCGATGCCCGGGCCGAAGAACTCGACGAACTTGTCCACCACGCCCTTCTTCCGCAGCATCTGCGTGACAGTCAGCACCAGGTCCGTCGCCGTCGCGCCCTCGGGCAGTTTGCCCGTGAGTTTGAAGCCGATGACCTCCGGCGGCAGCATGTAGTACGGCTGGCCCAGCATCACCGCCTCGGCCTCGATCCCGCCGACGCCCCAGCCCACCACGCCCAGGCCGTTGATCATCGTCGTGTGGCTGTCCGTCCCCACGCACGAGTCCGGATACACCACCGTCTCGCTCCCGGCGCTCTTGGTCAGCACGCCTGGCGAGAGATACTCAAGGTTCACCTGGTGCACGATCCCCGTCGCCGGCGGCACACAGCGGAAGTTGCTCAGGCTCTGCTGGCCCCACTTGAGGAACTCATACCGCTCGGTGTTCCGCTCAAACTCCAGCTTGTTGTTGAACGTCAACGCCGTCATCCCATCGCGACCCTGCGCAAAGGCATCGACCTGCACGCTGTGGTCAATCACCAGATCGCACGGCACCAGCGGGTTGATCAGATTCGGATCGCCACCCAGGCTCTTCATCGCGCTGCGCATCGCCGCCAGGTCCACCACGCACGGCACACCCGTGAAATCCTGCAGCACCACCCGCCCGACCATGAACGGCACCTCGCCCTTGCTCGGCGCCTTGGCGTCATACCCCGCCATGCCCGTCACATCGTCGTTGTTGACCACAAACCCGTCCACGCTCCGCAGCATGCTCTCCAGCAGCACGCGGATGCTGTACGGGAGCTGGGCGATCGGCTTGCCGACACGCTTCTCCGTCAACGCCGAGAGCCGGAAGTACGTATACGTCTTGCCGCCGACAGACAGCGTGCTGCGTGCGCCAAAGGGGTCGTGAGTCGTCATGGGTGTGCTCCAGAATCAGGCGTGAAGAAGCAGAGGACAGTCAAGTATCGATCAGGAGCGATCATCAATCCAATCGATAGAACGGTTTGCTGTCATAACCACAAGTGATGTTATGGCTGTGCGTCGGGAGGCGCCTTCAAAGTCGCGGCCTCAACGGCCTGGCGCAGCAACCGCCGCCGCCGCCGCGCGATCCACACGCTCGGCAGCACGATCAGCACGATCACGAAAAAGCCAAACATGCCAACTGAGGCCCAATCCGCACCCGTGCGGTTGCTCGTCACCAGTCCAGTCGTCTCCAAGAGCAGCACCCCGGGATACACCAGCAAGAAGCTGACCGGCACCCCGACGCACCCCATCAACACATAGATCCGCCGCGAACGCCGGCGTGACCGCACGCGCAGCACCGGGCCATCGACGCCAGCCAGTGCAAACGCCCAGCCACATTCCGGGCAGCGCCCGCGCTGCAGCATGTCCGCCGTGACGTGATACGTGCACTGCCCGCACGCCGGCGGCATGTTGGCCGTCTTGGTCAGCCGCACATCGCGATATACCTCGCGCACGAGCAGCACCAACATCACCAGCAGCACGATCAACAGAAACAGTGGTATCAGCGCAATGAGAAACATCGCTACGCCCTCCCCTCTTCACCAGCAACGTGCGCCTGCCCGCGCTGGCGTGCGGCTTGCTCCAGCGCCTGCTCCGCCGCCACCCGCCCCCGGAGCGTTCGCATCGCCCTCGACCGATTGCTCCACACCCACGCGCACGGCAGCATCCCCAGGCACACTACGCCCGCCAGAAACGCGACCAGTGGCCACCATCCCACGTTCACACGCCCCAGCCCACCCACCAGCAGCGCACACACCGCCGCCAGCACGCTGCCAAGCCACAGCCCTCCACACACGAAGCGCGCATAGACCCACTTTCGCGCCACGCGTCGCCCGATCGCCAGCCGCGCCGAATCCACCCCGCCGACGACATACATCGCCCCGCACTCCGGGCATCTTCCACGCGTGAGCATGTCCGGCGTCGCGCCAAAGCCGCACACACCGCAAGACGCGCCCGCCCGGCTGAACTTCCGAAGCGCCGACTCGTTATAAAGGTCTAGTACCATCACCCCCAGCACCACCATCGTGATCGTGATGACCACCAGCCACCCGGGATCGATGCCGCCCATAGTCACCTCCGCGAGTCACGCCTTCCCACGCACCATCACCTCAAACGCCCTCCCCGCCCCGCTCAGCACTCGCGCGTTGCTCCGCACCAGCGCCAGTTTTCGGCTCAGGCGGCCTTCCTTGCACGTGCGGCCTTCGCCCGCGCGCAGCGCAAACCGCGACACAAACCCCACGCCCACCCCCGCCGCCACCATGCCCTTGATACCTTCGATCGACCGCAGCTCCATCACGACATTCAGCCGCACGCCCGCTGCTCGCGCCGCATCGTCAATCACCGCGCGCACCGCCGTCCCCGCCTCAAAGGCAATCACCGGCACACCTTCAAGATCGCGCCAGCGAAACGTGTCACTCGCGCCAGCGCTCAAGCCGCCCGGCCCGCGCCGCGGCGGGTCGATCAACCGCAACTCATCATCCACCAGCGGCGTCACGATCAACTCGCCCGCCTCGGCCTTGCTCAGTGGCAGCGTCACGATCCCGATATCCAGATCCCCACTGGCCACCGCCGCCGCGACCGCCCCGCTGCCCGCCTCGCGCACGTAAAACGTCACGCCCGGGTGCTTGGCGCGAAACGCCGAGATCACCGGCGGCAGGATGTAACTCACCGCCGTCGCCCCGCCGCCAAGCCGCAGACTGCCGCGCTGCAGCCCGGCAATCTCGCGCACCGCTCGCGTGCCCGCCTCAGCACTGCGAATCGTCTCCTCCGCGTGACGCAAAAACACCTGCCCCGCCTCGGTGGGCGAGACGCCCCGCGCCGTGCGATGCAGCAGTTCGCTGCCCAGCTCCGCCTCCAGCCGCTTGAGCATCGCCGACAACGCCGACTGCGTCACCCCCATCTCCCGCGCCGCCCGCGTGACATGCCTCGCCCGGCAAATCGCCACAAACTGTCGCAGCGCCGTCAGCTCCATACCCCACCAGCATACCGCCCACGCCGCCTCACGTGGCACGGCTTTTCAAGCCGTGCACAAACTCCACCGACTCCTCCCACCCCACGCCCGCCAGCGCAGTCCATGTGCACGGCTTGGAAAGCCGTGCCACGAGAACGAAAAAGCCCCCGCTCACGCAGGGGCCTTGCACTTCATCTCACAGCGTCACTGTGCCACTGTGCCACTGCTTCACGCCACCTGCAGCGCCGCCAGCACCTGCTTGACGATGTCATCCGCCGAGAGGTTGCACATCTTGAGCATCTCCTCCGGCGTCTTGGCCGACTTGGGAATCCGCCGCACGTGCATCTGGTGCAGCGTGAACGCATCGCCCGAGGCCGTCAGCGCATCGGCCACGGCTGAGCCGATGCCGCCGCCGTAGTTGTCCTCGATCGTCACGATCATGCCGTTGTTCGCGTTGGCGATGTCCAGCAGCTTGTCGGTGTCAAACGGCAGCGAGTACAGGTCCACCAGCGTCGCGCTCACGCCCGCCTTGTCCAGCAGTTCCAGCGCCTTGTTGGCCTCGTGGACCATGTATCCCGCCGCACACAGCAGGATGTCGCGCCCCTCGGTGAGCACTTCAAACCCGCCGAGGTTGAACGCCGTGTTGTCGTTGTAGATGAACTCCGTGTCGGCACGCAGCGTCCGCATGTAGCACGCACCCTCATACTCCGCCATCGCGTGCGTCAGGGCATACGCCGCATACGCATCGGCCGGCTGCAGCACATAGCACGCCGGGTTCCCGCGATGATCCCGCGCCGAGCTGAGGCTGCGGAACCACGCGATGTCCGGCAGGCTCATCTGGCTCGGGCCATCAGCCGCGAGGGTGATGCCCGCGTGGCTGCCGACGATCTTGAGGTTCGCCCCGCCGTTGATCGCCATCTCGATCTGGTCATACGCCCGCGTGACGAACTTGGCGAAGGTCGTGCAGAAGGGAATCTTCCCCGCCGCGCTCATCCCCGCCGCGACGGAGATCATGTTCTGCTCGGCGATCTTGCACTCGACGAAGCGATTGGCCATCGCCAGGTCCTTCTTGAACATGTCCGCCATCGTGCTGTTGGAGACATCCGCATCCAGCGAGACCACGCGGCTGTTGGCCTGCCCCAGCGCCCGCAGCGCGATGCCAAACGCCCGGCGCGTGGCCATCTTGCCCTTGTGAATCGCGCTGACCAGGTCATACTTCTTGGCAATCTCCCCCAGCGGGATCATGTCGGCGCTGTTCCAATCCTGCGGCTTCGCCTCCGCCGGCGGACGGATCTCAAAAGCGTCCGACGACACCAGCGCCGTGGTCATCGCCACGCGCTTCTCGTCCAGCTCGGTGATCGCCTTCTTGAGCACTTCGCCCTCGGCCGGCTTGCCGTGCCACCCTGCCCCGGTCATCACCGACGTGCCCCAGCCCTTGACCGTCTTGGCGACGACCACCATCGGCTGCTCGTCAGACCCGGCAACCTTGGCGAACTGATCAAACGCCGCCTTGATCTGCTTCGGGTCATGCCCGTCGATCTCGACGACCGTGAAGCCCGCCGCGGCACACTTGGCCGCGATCGTCTTGGCCGCCTGCTGCTTGCTGACGCGATCGGCCTGGCCATACTCATTGCAGTTGAAGATCGGCAGCACGCTGTTGAGCTTCCGCTCGCTGATGAAGTCCAGCGCCTCGGCAATCTGCCCCTCGCGGCTTTCGCCATCGCCGATGATGCAGTAGATCCGCTTGTCGATGTTGTCCAGCCGGGCCGCCTCAGCCAGCCCCGCCGCCACCGACAACCCCTGCCCGAGGCTGCCCGTCGCCGCGTCAAAGAAGGGGAACCCTTCCATCGGGTTCGGATGCCCGTCGATTTCGCTGTGCCACTCGCGCAGCTTCATCGCATCAGCCACCGTCATGGCCCGGCGCGTCTCCGGATCGCGCCCGATCTTCACACCCAGCTTCGCGCACGCCGCATACACGATCGGCACCGCGTGGCCCTCAGACAGCACCAGCCGGTCGCTGGTCGGATAGTCGGGATAGTCCGGGCTCCAGCGCATCGCGCTGAACATCAGCACCGTGACGATGTGCCCGAGGCTCATCGCCGTCGACGGGTGACCGCTGCCAGCGGCGTTGCACATCTCCAGGCTCAAACGGTCCAGCTCAATGGCCTGGGCATGGACGGCGGCTTCAAAGCTCATGGAAACTCCTAGGAAGAAGGGATCGAGGGAGAGGGGATCGAGGGAAGGTGTCGCTGCGCGACGTGTATTCAGTGATGAGTGATGAGTGACGAGAAACACCAGATGCCAGATGCCAGATGCCA
>JALOQT010000046.1 GCA_025453375.1 Phycisphaerales bacterium
CGCTGGTGAAGGCCCCGCCCACGATCACATCTCCACCGGGCAGGACAGCCAGGGCGCTGACGGTGCTGTTTGTGCCCACTCCCAGCGCCGACCAGACGCCCGTGCTCGGGTTGACGCGGGCGATGTTGTTTACAGGCAGGCTGCCGGCGCTCGTGAAGCCCCCGCCCACGATCACGTCCCCACCGGGCAGGACCGCGAAGGCGTTGACGTTACTGCCGCTGACCCCCTGCGTGCCGATCCCCGGCACCCACGACGCCAGACACCCCCCCGCCCACGCGCGCGAGGGGAGCAGGCCGATGATCAGAACGGCCAGCAGCGCGATCACCAGCGGCACGATGCGCCGGGGCGATGGGGACTGCACGGGGGCGATGGTGGTGGTCATGGGGATGTCCAAGGAGATGTGCGGGGCCGACACGAGCGGGAGGGAGGGACCATCTGAACGATCGAGGAACGACCCACGCAGGCTCCTGAAGAATGGAGAGTCCTCGGCAGTTCGGCCCCTCAGCGCCGAGAGGGGATACCCATTGGCCAGCGCCTCGGGCAGGGGAATATACGGACCAAATGCGCTGCCGCAAGGCATTTCAACAGTTCGTGGGCGAAGTTGGAAGATTTGTTTGGGGCGTTGTGCGAAGGCGGCGCGGCGTGATGAAGGTTTGGTGAAGCGTGCGGGGCGGCGTGGCTTCGGTACTCAGGTGGGGGTTGGGGTTGGCGTTGGGGTTTCGGGAGCCGCCGAAGGGTCGGTCCTTTGGACCGATGACGCTCACGGAGTGAGCGTCCCACCCAAAGGCAAGCGTCGCGGCGACAGCCGCGACACCACCCCTCGATCCCTTGATCCCTCATCCCTCGATCCCTCTGCCTTCACCTCGGCCCTCGGCCCTCGGCCCTGATCCCTCCGCCGCAGGCGGCCCCTCGGCCCCCACCGCCCCCCGCCCCCTCCGCCCCCCCGGCCTACCATCCTCTCCTGTGCCCGAGTTGGCCGAGCCGCGGCGGATGCCGCGCGCGGGGCGATCTGTGTCGCTTCGACGCGCGGAACCGACAGGCCGACTGGGCGTGTGATCGCACCACCGCGGACAAGGCTGTAGTTTCCCCATGATCGATGAAACCCTGATCGCTTCGCTCAACTTGAACCTCGATAAGGATGTCGAGGCCTTGATGCGTGGCACCAAGGCGACGGACATGACCAACATCGTCGCTGGCGAGACCAGCGACTTTGCCGCCGGCACGATCCTTGAAGGCGTGGTCGTCGGGTTCGCGGGCGATGACGTGGTCATCGAAGTCGGGCTCAAGAGCGAAGGCCTCGTGGCCAAGGATGAGTTTGACACCGAGGTGAAGCTCGGCGACAAGGTCAAGGTCTTCCTGGACAAGCTCGAGGGTGAGGGCGGGCTGGTCGAGATCAGCAAGCGCAAGGCTGATCGGATGCTCAACTGGCAGCGGCTGGTTGATACGACGCGCGAGGGCGATGTCGTCGAGGGGAAGGTCACCAAGAAGATCAAGGGCGGGTTGCTGGTGGATATCGGCGTGCCGGTCTTCCTGCCGGCCAGCCAGGTGGATGTCCGCCGGCCCGGCTCGATTGACGAGTTCATGAACCGGACGGTTCGCGCGTCGGTCATCAAGATCGACCTGGAGCGGCGGAACATCGTCATCTCCCGCCGCAAGCTCATCGAGGAGGAGCGCGAGCACGCCAAGAAGCGCCTGATGGAGACCCTCAAGGAGGGCGAGGTCGTCATCGGCGAGGTCAAGAACATTGCGGACTTCGGCGCGTTCATCGACCTGGGCGGCATCGATGGCCTGCTGCACATCACCGACATGTCCTGGTCGCGCGTCAACCACCCCAGCGAGCTGCTGCGCCTCGGCCAGAAGATCGAGGTCAAGGTCCTGAACATTGACCGCGAGAAGGAAAAGATCGCCCTGGGCATGAAGCAGCGCGAGGCCAGCCCGTGGGAGGCCATCGAGCAGAAGTACCCCGTCGGCTCGCGCGTGCGCGGGGCGGTGGTCAACCTCATGTCCTACGGCGCGTTTGTGCGGCTGGAAGATGGCATCGAGGGTCTGGTGCACATCAGCGAGATGTCCTGGACGCGGCGGATCAACCATCCGTCGGAGGTCGTGCAGCCGAACCTGGAGGTCGATGTCGTCGTGCTGGCGATCGACAAGAACAAGCAGGAAATCAGCCTCGGCATGAAGCAGACCGAGGTCAACCCCTGGGAACTGGTCAGCGAGAAGTATCCGCCGGGCACGGTCATCGAAGGCGCGGTCCGCAACCTGGCCAACTACGGCGCGTTCGTCGAGATCGAGCCGGGCATCGACGGGCTGCTGCACGTCAGCGACCTGTCGTGGACCAAGAAGGTCACGCATCCCAATGAGCTGCTCAAGAAGGGCGACCGCGTCCAGTGCGTCGTGCTGGATGTCGATCGCGACAAGCAGCGCATCGGCCTGGGCATCAAGCAGCTGACCGAGGACCCGTGGACCACCGCCATCCCCGAGCACTATCGCCCGGGCATGGTCATCCGCGGCAAGGTCACGAAGATCACCAACTTCGGCGTGTTCGTCGAGCTGGAGAATGATCTGGAAGGCCTGCTGCACATCTCCGAGCTGGCCGACCACAAGGTCGAGAACCCGCAGGACGTCGTCAAGCCGGGCGACGAGGTGGATGTCAAGATCCTTCGCGTCGATACGAGCGATCGCAAGATCGGCCTGTCGCTGAAGCGCGCCCAGTGGGGCGACACCAGCGGCGGCTCAGGCTCGACCGGCGGCGCCGAACGCGAAGTCCGCACCACCCGCGGCCCGGCCCCGACCAAGGGCGGCATGGACGACCACGGCGCCATGGGCTCCGACAAGTTCGTCTTCAAGCCGAAGGAGTAAGTTCACCGGCGTCTGACGCCGACTGACTGACTGACATACCCCAACGCCCCGGCCCCGCGCCGGGGCGTTTTTCATTCGTGCAGAAGAGTGGAACTCCAGAGACCCGGAGAGCCCGGAGGAGATTCAATCACCACAGAGACACGGAGGCACAGAGGCACGGAGAAGATGTGTATGGGAGCAGATGCAGGAAGTGGCGAGCAATTGTGTGAGAGATTGGGGCAGATGCCACGTGCCTGCGCATCCCCCACTATCTCTGTATTCCCCACCTCTCCGCCTTCTCCCAACCTCCGTGTCTCAGTGGTGAGCCTTCTTGGCCTCTCTCCGGGTCCTCCGGGCCTCTGGAGTGAATGTCTTCCACGTTGACGCGAAACGCGAGGTGGGGGTGGGGCGGGGGTGGTGTGGCGGGTTGGTGGGTCCAACAATGGCCTTCCATGCCGTATCGCGTTTGCAAGTCGTTCCATGTCGAGAGCGGGCACATGCTCAGCAAGCATCCGGGCCTGTGTCGGTACCCGCACGGGCACAGCCGCCGGGTGGATGTAGTGCTGGAGGCGGACGGGCTGGATTCGATGGAGATGGTCTGCGACTTCAAGGCGCTGAAGCTGGCGGTGCTCAAGCACATTGACCGGCTGGATCATGCGATGGCCGTCAACAGTCAGGACCCGCTGCTGGGCCAGCTCAAGGCGGTGGAGCAGCGCATCGTGCTCTATGACCGCCAGGATCCGACGACCGAGATCATGGCCAAGGACATCTACGACCACCTCAAGGGCGAGCTGGCCGCCGGACGCACCTACACCGATGACCGCGGCGTGCAATATCGTTTCCCCGCCGGCCTGCGGATCACGCGCGTTCGCGTCACCGAGACGGCGACAACGTGGGCGGAGTATTACGAGTAACGCGCGAAGCGTCACGCCGCGCCGTGGCGCGGCTCTGGGCACCCCCTCTCTCCGAGAGGGGAAGAACTGAAACTCACTGCCGCATGTTCCTTCATTCATCGGTGCTCAACAGGGGACTCTTCGCCCGTGCCCGCCGATGCTGATATCAACCCGATGCCCGCCTCGCCCGACGCGTCATCACGCGATGCGCGAGCCGTCAGCGCGCGGCGCGGGTCGATCGTGCTGATTGTGCTGGTGTGGGCGGCGGTGTTTCTGCCCTGGATTGGAGGGCGGGCGGGTGGCTTCAGCAACACCGAGGGCTTCCGCGTCGGCGTTGCGTGGTCGATGCTGGATCGGGACGACTTTCTGCGGCAGGAACTGCTCGAGCAGCCATACCTGCGCAAGCCGCCGGGCATTGGGTGGGTGATCGCGCCGTCGACGGCGCTGCTCGGGCGGAATGAGCTGGCCGCGAGGCTGCCCAGTGCATTGTCCGTGCTGGGCATGGCGCTGATGGCCTTCGCGTTTGTGCGCCGGTGGGGCGAGGCGACGACTTTCTGGGTACCCCCTCTCTCCGAGAGGGGCGAACTGCCGCGGGCTGACGAATCTTCGACGACTGGGCGCTCACGCTCCGCCAGCACGACGGCGGCCACCACCACCCAGAGCGATCTTGCCCGCACCTATGGCCCGCTCATCGCGGCGCTGGCGGCGGTGCTCAGCCCGGTGCTGTGGGAATGGGGCCGCAGTGCGGAAATCGAAGCGCCGTGTGCCGCGATGACGATGCTGGCGATGCTCGCGAGCATGCACACGCTGCTCCTGCGACACACAGGCGTGCGGCTGTCGCTCGCCCGCAGCGCGACGTGGGCGAGCCTGATCGCGATTGGCCTGGCGGGCAGCGCACTGCTAAAAGGCCCGGCGATGCTGCCGTTGATCGCCGCGGCGGTGCTGGGTGTGATCATCGCGACGCGGCGTGCCTCGCTGCTGGCCAGTGTGACACTCTGGTGTGGCGTGGTGCTGGGCAGCGCGATCAGCGCCGGGCTGCTCTGGCTCGTCTGGCAGGCGACCCGCGGGCCGGAGACGATCACGCAAGGGCCGGGTGAGTTTCTGTGGGATGCTTCGCGGCTGGGCGACATCGCGCTGCTGCCGATCACGACACTCGCGGCAACGCTGCCGGCAAGTGTCGCGCTGCTCTTTGCATTTCGCCGCTCGAGCGGGACGACCGTCACGCTGGCCCTGGCGCTGGGCGCGCTGCTTTGGCTCGTCGGCATGTGGCTGGCGGGGATCAGCAACACGCGATATGTCCAGCCGGTGGTGATCCTGCTTGTGCCGCTGGCCGGACTCGTCGCAGCGCGATGGCTGGCCCACGCGCCAAACCCGGCAATCGCGGCCCGGCATCTTCGCGGCGTGGGCGCCATCGTGCTGGCGATGCTGATCGGCGCGCAAGTGTTCATGTACCTCACGGCCCGCAGCCGCATCAAGAACAGCGGCCTGGAAGTCGGTCGGTGGCTCGCTTCGCAAGTCGCATCTGCAGGCGACACGCGGCCTGCCGTCATCCTGATGGACGAAGCCGTCGAAGCACGCCCGGAGTTTGGCCTCTACGCCATGCAACTGTCTCGCGAGGCCGCGCCTCAGCAGCCGGCGCCTGCGTCGAACGATCCTGTGCTGATTCGCGCGATCTGGAACCGCGCGCTGGTTCGCCAGGTCATGCACGATCCGAATGCAGGGATCACGCTCGCCACGCAATTCGCCAAGGCGCGGATCTACCTGCTCACAGTCGAGAACGCCACAGGCGGCGAGTGGCACGCCCTGCAGCAACAATCGCCCCCGCCCCGTGTCGTGGGCCGCCGGCGGCTGCATCAGTGGGATCTCGTGCTGGTGGAACTCACGCCCTGAGCGTGCTCAGTGCCCGTGCTCGCCCGACGCGGTGGCCTTGTCGTGATGACCGTCCCCCGCCGCCTTGGTCGTCGCGGGCTTCTTCTTAGCGCTGGAAGTTTTCGGCGCGTCGTGCGGCGCGTCGTCGTGTGAGTTGTGCGACGTCTGCGATGACTTGGCCGCGGCCTCCTCTGCCAGGTGGCTCGGCGGCTTGCTGTCGATCCCGAAGATCACAAACGCCCACGTCAACACCGCGACGAACAGCGTCGTGCTGCCGATCCACGCCAGCGTGTGCTGCGTCTTGATCGGCATCCTGCCCAGTTGCAGCGCGATCGGCTCGACCACCGGCGTCGCGACGCGCCAGAACATGTCCGAAAGCGTGACCTTCGGCTCAACCTTCACGTTCGCCGCTGGGGCTGCCGCCGCTGGCTTCGCCGGGGCGGGGCGCACGGGCGCAGGTGCGGGGCGAGCTGGCGGCGCGACAGGCGCTGCAGGCGCTGGCGATGCCGCCACCACGCTTGACGCGATCGCCGCCGCGGCCACCGGGGCCGCAGCCATCGCCCCCGGGGCGGCCACATCCTCGGGCGCCGCAAAGTCATCATCCGTCACCGGTGCCAGCGCAGCAGCCGCCGGGGCTTCCGTCGCCAACTCGGCCGCTTCGCCAGCCTCGGCCTGCTCGCTCCGCGGCATCCCCATGCCCGGTTCAGCCGCCGGCCCCAGCACTTCGCTGGCGTCGGCAAAGTCATCGTCAGTAATCTCTGGCACAGCCTGGGCCAACTGCGCATCCAGCGCGGCCATCGCGTCATCCGTCGGCGCTTTGGCCGGCGCGCCGGCGACAGACTGCGCGGCCGACACCATCGCCGCGGGTTCCGCCGCAGCCGCGGCCATCACCGGTGCCTGCATCGCCTCGCTGGCGCCCTCGCCTGCGTCGCTCTGGGCCGCGGGCTGGCTGAACTCGCCAGCGACCGCTTCGTACGTCGCCGGCGTGATGGCGGCCAGCGCGTCATCGATCGACGTCCCTGCGATCGCCCCAGCCGCCACATCGGCCGACGCCGTCGCTGCCATCTGCGGCGGCGGGCTGTCGGCGACCGCGGCGGTCTCGGCCAAGGCCTGAGATAGCTGCTGATCCAGCGCATCTTGCTCGCTGCCCGCGGGCCAATCCAGTTGCTTGGTGACGCGCTGCTGAGCCTCGTCCATCTCCGCCAGCAATGAAGCGACGCGTGTGTCCAGATCCTCGCCGCCGCGAGCTTCGGGCCCGCTGGCGTTAGTCGAGTTGGAGGGCTTGCTGCTCACGTTGGCATCAATCACACGTCGAACCACCTGGCCCTGCCGGCGCGTATCGCACGCCGCACCAGC
>JALOQT010000047.1 GCA_025453375.1 Phycisphaerales bacterium
GGGCGCAGCAGGAGGGGGGCGTGCGCAAGAGCCTGCGCCGGCTGGATCGCAATCTGAAGCGCGATGTGCTGCTGCTGCAGGCGGCGTATGACCGGCCGGACGCGGGGGGCGAGCGGACGCGGCAGTTGCGCAAGGCCCTGGGCATCCGCACGCCCTTGAGCGTGACGGTGGAGAATGTGCTGGCGTATGGCGGGTGGGTGCTGCCGCTGACGGTGTTTGTGATGCTGTGGCGCTCGGGCGCGGGCGTGCAGGACCCGGTGGCGGTGACGGCGTTTTTCGTGGCCATGGGGGTGTGGCTGGCGGGGCTGCTGAAGCGCGCGGTGACTGAGCGGCTGGGCATTCGCACGCGGGCGCGGCGGTTGTGGCGCCAGTTGCGCACGGTCGGGCGGTCGGAGGGGAGTTTCGTGCGGTCCATCCGCGAACTGCCCCCGGGGTGGCGGCCCAGCACGCTGCTGCCGACGACGGAGAGCGAAGAGGTGCGGCTGGCGATGCTGTCTCGCCTGGTGCGGGTGGTGCGGGCGTATGGGTATGAGCACATCGTGGTGGTGATCGACCGGGTGGATGAGCCGCCGATCATCCAGGGCGATCCGGAGCGGATGAAAGCGGTGGTGTGGCCGCTGCTGTCCAACCGGTTTTTGCAGCAGGAGGGCATCGCGTTCAAACTGCTGCTGCCGATCGATCTGCGGCATCAACTGGCGCGCGAGAGCAGTGCGTTTTTCCAGGATGCGCGGCTGGACAAGCAGTCGATGATCGAGGCGCTGTCATGGTCGGGCGTGGCGCTCTATGACCTGGCGACGCAGCGGCTCAATGCGTGCCGACCGGTTGAGGCGGGCGTGCCGGTGGTGATGGCGGGTGATGGCGGGGAATCGGCCAGTGAGCATGCGACCAGCGGGTTTACGTTGCAGCACCTCTTTGCGCCGGAGGTGTCGCGCGAGCATCTGCTTGATGCGCTGGAGCAGATGCGCCAGCCGCGCGATGCGTTCAAACTGCTGTATCAGTGCATTGCGGATCACTGCAGCGGGACGGTGCTGGAGGCGGCGCAGGTTGATGGGCTTCGGCTGACATCCGGCCAGGCGGAGGCGGTGCCGGCGGCGGCGCAGATTTCGCGGGCGACGCTGGATGCGGCGCGCAAGGCGCAGGTGGAGCGGATTCGTCAGGTGGCGATGGGCGTGCGGGCGGGTTAGTCGATGTTGACCCAGAGGCTCGTCTCGGTGATCTCGGGCATGGCGGCGACGACATCGGCGACCTGATCGGTGTAGCCGTACCACTTGAAGCAGAGCCAGGCCATGACGATGCAGGCGAGCCAGGCGGCGATCTCGGCGCTGGTGCGCCGGCGGGCATACCACAGCACGCTGATGGAGAACCCGCAGAGAATCGTCTTGAAGGCGACGAGGACCCACGAGCAGTTGGCGGCGATGACCCAGCGGGCGATGGGGTTGCCTTCGCTCATGCCGACGGACTGCAGGTAGGTCAGCGTGAGGTAGAGGTCGGCGATGGAGACGATGGTGATGAGCGTCAAGGCGACGAGCATGCGCCAGTCTCGGCGGGTGGCGAAGCGGCCGATGGGGCCGGCGGCGACGGCGGCGAGGGCGGACTCGGGCCAGGGGGTGAAGGTGGTGGCCTGCGGGACGGGGGGGCCATCGTCCCAGCAGGAGCCGGGTGGGTGGCCGATTTCAGTGGAGTTTGCGGGGATCGAAGCGTGATCCATGAAAGTCTCCAGGCTGAATGGTCGATTCGGCCATTTCGAGATGAGACTTTGGCAGACTGAGGATTTTCACGACCCGGAGATGGGTGGCCGAGCGACCTTCACACGGCCTGACGCGTACAGACGACAGAGGCGGACCATGTCGCCGCCGCGATGAACGACTCTCGGACCTCCTGACGACCTTCGCCCCGAACGCTTACCGTTTTGCCTGATGTGAACCCTGCGTGCGACGACCTGTATGGCTGACTTTCACCGGCCCATGACTGATGCGATCAAGCGGCTGCTTGCGGCTGCGGCGGTCGGGTCGATCGGGCTGGGCGGGGTGATCGATGGTGTGGCGGCGGGGCAGGTGATGCAGCCGCCGGGGGGTGGTGGGGTCGGGGGGGGTGGCGGGCGCGGGGGCAATGCGGCGATTGGTCTGGGCGTGCGGCTGGTGCCGGACGATGAGGCCGAGCAGGCGGCCGAGGCGCCGGTGTTTGTCGATGAATCGCCCGTGGCGGCCGAGGGGC
The DNA here is from genome assembly GCA_025453375.1 of Phycisphaerales bacterium. Taxonomy (GTDB): domain Bacteria; phylum Planctomycetota; class Phycisphaerae; order Phycisphaerales; family UBA1924; genus JAJTGZ01. Next base: position 2,215 of record JALOQT010000047.1, read on the forward strand.
TGGCGCGGGCGCGGGAGCATCGGGCTTCGGGGAATCTCGATGCGGCCAGTGATGTGCTGCAGAAGCTGCTGGAGGACCATGGCCAGCGGGTGACGGCGTCGGCGGATGATGCGAGGCTGTATGTGCCGCTGCGTCAGACGGTGCACACGCTGCTGGCGTCGGATATTCAACTCCTGGAGCGATATCGCCAGCGGGAGGCCAACGCGGCGGATGAACTGCTGAAGGCGGATCGGCTTGATGAACTGGTCCGCACGCGGATGCTGACGCGCGCAGGGATCGAAGGGGTGCTGCGGCTGAGCCGGCGGCTGATGCTCGATGGGCATGTCGATGCGGCGGCGCTGCAACTGGGCGAACTGGCGACGCACCCTGACGCGGCCGACGGACCGACGCGGGCGCGGGTGAATGAATTGGCCAAGGCATTGGCCAAATACGTGCGAGATCCGGCGCATCGGGCGCGGCTGGCGGATGTCAGCGCCGATTCGCGGAGTGTGACGCCGATTGAGCCGCCAGAGACTGTTCGGCGCGAGATGGGCCTGCTGAGCGGGATGCAGCCTGCAGAGGATGGCGGTGGGGGTGCTGGCGGCGGGCTTGTGGAGGATGTGGTGCCGCGGCCGATCGGCTCGACGCTGTTTGTGGCGAGCGATGCGTCGATCATGCCACCGGCCGATGCGCAGCGTGAGGACATCGAGCGGCTGCCCAAGTGGGGCCGGGCGCTGCGGTGGTGGCCGGCGGTGGATGGGCCTGTTGCAGTGCTGGCGGCCGGGCCGGCGATGATGGGGTTTGACCGGCTGACGGGGCGTGAGTTGTGGCGCGTCAGCGAGGAGACGCTCTTTGGGCCGATGCCGCCACGCGAGCGGCGCGGGTTTGATCGCGGGCGCGGCAACACGCGGAACATCTCGCACATGGAGTGGGAGGATGTTTCAGCGCCGACGATCGTCAGTGGGACGGCGATCGGGATCATCGCGCAGGACCCGAGCCTGCTGGAGGAGGGGTCCGAGACGATCGTGGGTGTGGATCCTGCGAACGGTGCGGTGCGCTGGCATCACGTGATGGCGGCGATGGATCGCGAACTGGCGCGGGCGTTTTGCCGTGGACCAGTGGTGGGCGATTCGGGCGTGGCGGTGGTATCGCTCGTGAAGAATCAGACGGAGCGCCGGCTTCGTGCGGCGATGCTCGCGGGGTTTGATGCGACGAGCGGCAGACTGCTCTGGACACGTCTGGTCGGCTCGACGGGTGTGCTGCCCGGGATGGCGGCGGTCGGCACGCGCGTAGCCGATGCGGCGACGGCGCACGCCGGCGTGGTGTATCGCGCCGATCGCATGGGTGTGGTCAGTGCGTATCGCATCCGTGATGGTGAGCCGCTGTGGCTGCGCGTGTTGCCGACGCGGCTTCAGGCTTGGGAATCGGGCCCGACGCGCATGCCCTGGACGATGCCAGCGCCGGTCGTCGGCGGGCCGGATGGGCGCAGCGTGATCATCCTGGCGCCGGATCGCAAGTCGTTTGTCGAACTGGACTCCAAGACCGGGGCGATTCGCGGGCAGCGGCCTGTCGAGCAGCTGGGCGATGCGCAATATGCACTGGGCGTGCGGGCGCAGGATGGAAGTTGGTGGCTCGGGTTTGTCAATGACATGCAGGTGCGGACGGTGCGGTGGGAGGAGTGGACGACCGGCGAGATCAAGGCGTCGACACTGCCGCCGCGCGTGGCGGTGGGCCCGCCGATTCGCGGCCGCGTGACGACGGCGGGCGGGCAGATCGTGGTGCCGACGGTCAACGGCGTGCGGTGGCTCGACCCGGCCAACCCGCAGGTGATTCGTCGCGAGATGCTGCTGGACAATCCGGGCACGGTGCTGGTCTCGCGCCAGGGGTTGCTCGTCGTTGATGACGCGCGGGTGCACACGTACAGCAGTTGGGAGTTTGCGTCGGCCTCGCTGCTGGCGGCAGTGCAGGCGGGGGGCGTCAATGGTGCGGCGGCGGCGGCGGAGGTGTTGAGCCTGGCTGAGCGGTCCGGCCGCGCGGGCGACATTCTGCCGGCCACGAGCCGCGCTGTCGGTGCGATCAATGCGGCCAAGCCTGTGGGCGAAGCGGAAATGGCCTCACTGGCGGCGACGCAGGTCCGCGTGATTGAACTGGCGGTGACGATCGCCCAGCGCAGCGCCGCGCGGCCTGGCGCGCAGGGCGCCGCGAGCGTGACGGGCACAGTGATTCCTGGAGATCAGATCGAACCACTGCTGTCGGCCATTGAGCCGCTGGCCAGCACGGCGCGGGAGCGGGCGACCTTCCTGCTGGCGCGGGCGGAGGTGCGGTCAGCCGCGCCCGGTGGTGATCTGACGCGGGTGGTGGCGGATGTGCAGACGATCCTTGATGAGCCTGCGCTGGCCGCGGCGCCCTGGGCCGGCACGGCTGGGATGACCACGGCGCAGCGCGAGGCTGAGCGCCGCCTTGGCGAACTGGTGCGAAATCAGCCCGCCGGTCGCGCGGCCTATGGCCAGATGGACCAGCGCGCCACGCAGCGCCGCGCAGCGATTGACGCAGCGGACGTGCGCGGGCTGGAGGCACTGGCCCGGCAGTATCCCGCGGCGCGGATTGTGCCGGAAATCTGGCTGGATATCGCCGCGGCACACCGCGCAGTGGCCGACAGTGCCGCCTCGCGCGAGGGGATGCTTCGGGCGCTGGAGATGGGCATCCGCTCGGCAGAGGCGATCGGCGATGCGTCGGAAGAGGCCGTCGCCAAACTGCATGGCCAGCTCGTCGAGTCATTGATTGAGGCTGGTCAACTGCCGGCGGCGCATGATGCCCTGGTCCGCGCATCTGGCCGGTTCCCGCAGTTGCGGTTGATCGGTGCGGGCGGGGCGGTGCTGGATGTCGGGGCGGTTCGTCAGCGGCTGGTCGAGGCGATCAGTGCATCGATCGGCAGCGATCCGGCGATCGGCTCGCCTAGTGCGATGCAGGAGGCGCAGGTCTTCGGCGGGTGGTCGATCCTCGAGCCGCTGATCCGCCAGCCTGATGCATCGGCGGCGATGTTCGTGGTCATGCAGCATGCCGACGGGCGGACGGCCGTCTTTGGCCCCGGGCCTGGGGCGCTGGCGGCGGAGGGGGCGACGGGCGTGCCTGCGCCGTTTGCCGCGCTGTGGACTGAGGAGGCTCGCGAGTCGCGCACGCGGCCGGATGTGCTGAGCATCGATGCGCGCGGTGTCGTGCTGTTCTATGGCGACCCGGGCGTGGGCACGGCGCGGCTGATGCGGATCGATGTGCGCGATGGCCGGGCGGCCGTGGCGTGGAAGACCGAAGGCTTCGGCGGGCTCTTCCCGCAGCAGGAGCCGCTGCGCGTGGGCGATGAATTGGGTGTGCCGCGCGTGGCTGTGCCGGTGCTGGGTGATCGCCCGGCTTCGGAGATGATCGGCGCGGCCGACGCGCGGACGATCGTGATGGTCGAGCGCACCGGGCGTGCGGCGGCATATGACGCCTCCAGCGGCATTGTGCTGTGGACGCTGCGTCTGCCCGTTGGCGAGGTGCAGGAAATCAGCCTTGGGCAGCATGGGCTGCTCGTCGCCGGGGTGGCCCGCGAGGGCGCCGTGGCGCTCGATGCCGGGGGCGAGCGGCGGGTGCTGATCTCGCGGATTGATCCGCGAGCGGGGACGATTTCGTGGACGGGGCAGAGCCCGGTCAGTGACGTCCGCTGGATTCGCCAGGGCGAGTCGGGCGCGTTTGCCTGCGGCATGCAGGGCACGGTGCGGCTGGATCTGCCGGCCTCCGGGCAGCTTGGCGTTGATGGACGCGGGCTGGTGCCGACGACGTGGGCCTTGCAGATGGGCGATGCGGCGCTGGGCTTTGATGCGTGGCTGCATGAGGGCGGCGCGGCCGGGGCGAAAAGTGGGGCGAAGGGTGGGGCCGGTGGTGAGGCGTCGCTGCTGGTGCTCAGTGAATCACGCGATGGGGCGACGCGGGCGCTGTGGCGCATCGCCGCGGGTTCGGGCAAGGTGATTGGCGATGGACCGCTGGACACGCGCAACCGGCTGGAGACCAGTGGCGGGGTTGATCTGTCGCTGATGCCGGGCGGGGCGGTGGGCGTGCGGTCTGGGCGGGGCTTGGTCATCGTCGACGGGCAGAATCGCGTGGCGGGGGCCGATGCGATCAGCGTGGTGGAGATGCTGGTGACGCCGCAGCGGATCGCTGGCGGGTTCGTGACGATCATCGCCTCGCCCGCGGCGATCAACGACGCAGCGGGGGCGGCTGCGGGCGGGGGTGATGGTGCGGATGTGCCGGGCCGAGCGGGCGGGGGGGGCGGGATCGGCCGCATGAGCAACGCGGCGGCGAACATCCTCGGCGCGTCGTCCTATGCCCTGGTGCTGCTGGACGATCAATCGGCGAAGGTGACGTCGCTGATGCCGATCCGCCTCGCGGCGACGCCGCAGCGCGTGCAGCCGCTGGCGGGGCGGTTGGCGGTGAGTGTCGGGCACAGCACGGTGCTGATCCACGCGCCGGCGCGGCCGGGGGCGGCGGGCGGGGCGAGATAGGACCGATTTGGCGGTGGCCTGGGTGGTCTGGGCGATCTGGCACAAGGCCGGAGAGTCGGTATACTGCGCACCGGCCGGGGCGTTGTTTTCCCATGACCTGTTGTCCATATCCCGCACCTGACGCCCCGGTTGAGGAGTGAATCGATGAGCGCGAACATCA
>JALOQT010000048.1 GCA_025453375.1 Phycisphaerales bacterium
TGCGCGAGGACCTGCTCGCCGAGGTCTCGCGCCTCGCTGGCGAGAAACGCTTTGACTATCTGCTCATCGAAGGCACCGGCATCGCCGAGCCGCTGCCCGTCGCGCAGACCTTCACCTTCGAGGATGACGCCGGCACCAGCCTGCAGCAGCTCACGCGTCTCGACACCATGGTCACCGTCGTCGACGCCTTCACCTTCCTGGACAACTTCGCCAGCGAGGATGATCTGGCCGAGCGCCTCATCGGCAATGACGAGTCCGACACGCGCTCGATCGCCGACTTGCTGACCGACCAGGTCGAGTTTGCCGACGTCATCGTCATCAACAAGTGCGATCTCGTCTCGCCGTCGAAGATGGCCACAGTCACCGCCACCGTCCGCTCGCTCAATAGCGACGCGAAACTGATCTACGCCACACGCGCGAACATTCCGCTGGCTGAAGTCCTCGGCACGCACCGCTTTGACATGGACAAAGCCAGCCGCTCAGCCAAGTGGATCAAGGAACTCAACAGCGAGCACGCACCGGAGACCGAGGAATACGGCGTCTCCAGCTTCGTCTTCGAAGCACGACGCCCATTTCACCCCCAGCGCCTCTATGACTTCATCGTCGGCGGCGGGCTGAAGACCGTCCGCAGCAAAGGCTTCATCTGGCTGGCCAATCGCAGCGATGTCGCGGGCTTGTGGTCGCAGGCGGGGGGCAGCTTCCGACTTGAACCCGCCGGCATGTGGTGGGCCGCGCGAAGCGACGGCGCCCGACCCGACGAACCCGAAGCCCGCGGCTGGCTCGACAAAGTCTGGCGCGAACCCTTCGGCGATCGCCGCCAGCAACTCGTCATGATCGGCATCGCCGGCCAATGGGTCCCCGCCCAGCAGCGCGCGGCCCTGGAAGCCTGCCTCCTGACCGACCGCGAAATGGCCGCCGGCCTCCCCGCCTGGGCCACCCTCCCCGACCCTTTCCCCGCCTGGCACACCGGCGCGATGGACCACGTGACAGAGGACGAATGAGAAAGCAAGTCGCACACGCATCGGTGGGGCGGGCGTACTCGTCCGCCGCCATTTGGGCGACCACGAACTGTCATTGGCGCCGCGCCAAGCCACTCACCCCTGCGTCGCCCCCGCCGCGCTGGCCATCGCCCGCTGTTCAATCGCATCGGCCAGCGACTTGCCCGTCCGCAGCAGGTCCTGCTCGATGACCAGCGTCTCGGCCAGTTGGCGATAGTCCGCCGCGCCCGGGCACCAGGGGGCGTATTCGAAGATGTGCTTGCCGAAGCTTGGGCACTCGGCCAGCTTGATGTTTCGGCGCACCGCCGGGCGATACACCCGCGCATGGCGACACGCACGGCTCGATGGCGTCGCCTCCGCACTGCCCGCCCCCGCTGCTGCCCCCGCCCCCCCCGCCGCGCTCGCTCGCGCCTGCTCGAAGAACTGCTCCAGGTCCGCCACCACCTCGCGCGCGTGCGTCGTGATGCCGTCATGCGCACAGAGGATCACGCCCGAGACGCTCAAATCCCGATTGACCGATTGATTGACCAGCGCGACAGTCTCAAGCAGCTTGCCCACGCCCTGCAGCGCCAGAAAGTGCGCCTGCATCGGAATGAACACCTCGCGCGCCAGCGCCAGCGCGTTGAGCGTCAGCAGCCCCAGCGACGGCGGGCAGTCGATCATCACAAAGTCAAACTGCTCACGCGATGCCGCGAGCGCCGACCGCAGCCGCGTCAGCCGATCCGGCGCGCCCGCCAGGTCCGCCTCGATCGCCGCCAGGTCCGTCTCGGCCGGCAGCAGCGTGAGATTCGGCCGCACAAGCCGCGCCGCGCTGTTCAGCGCTGTGCCCGGCTCCAGCATCAGGTCATACACACTGGGCGTGCCGGCCACATGCTCATGGCCCAGATGCAGCGTCGCATGGCCCTGCGGGTCCATGTCAATCAGCAGCACCCGCCGCCCCTGCGCCGCCACCCCCGCAGCAAGATTGACCGCGCTGGTCGTCTTCCCGACGCCGCCCTTCTGATTCATAAACGCGATGATGCGCTGGGTGGGGTTGGACATATCTCGCCCAGCGTAGCGTCACTCCGCCACGCCTGGCGCTACGCCTCAAGGGCCACCAACTCGCCCAATCACGCCCAATCACCCCCGCTTCCCACCCGCCCGCATCGCATACACCGCCGCCCCAAACACCCCAGCGTCCGCCTCCAGCTTTGTCTTGATGATCTCGCACTTTCGGTTGATGTGCGGGTAGACGGCACTCGCAAACGCCTCGCGCACCGGGCGCACTAGTGCGTCGCCCATCGCCTCAGTCAGCCCACCGCCCAGCACCACGCGTTGCATGCTCAGCGCACTGCTCAGGCTCGCCACCGCGATCCCGATGTGCTTGGCCGCGTCGTTGACCACCAGTCGCGTCACCTCATCCCCCTTGGCATACGCATCGGCGACGATCCGCGCCTTGACGCTCTCGCCATCGAGCGGCTCGCCTTCGAGCATGTCCGGGATCATCGACTTGTGCCCCGTCTTGATCAGCCGGATGATCCGGTCGACGATCGCCGTGCGCGAGCAGTTCTGCTCCAGGCTCGTCCCGCCCGGCGGGGCGCCAGTCAGGATCGTCATGTGGCCGATCTCCCCCGCGGCGTTGAAGTGCCCGGTATACAGCTGGTCATTGAGAATCAGCCCCCCGCCCACCCCCGTGCCGATCCACACGCAGATCATGTCGCGCACGCCCTTGCCCGCGCCCAGCGCGTGCTCGCCCAGCGCCGCCGCACGCACGTCATTGGTCACCGCCACGCGAACCTTCAACATCTCCTGCAGCATCTTGGCCAGCGGCACGCGCGTCCATCGCAGGTTCGGCGCCTGGATCACCATCCCCGTCGCCGCGTCGATCGCCCCCGGCGCGCCGATCCCCACCGCTCCGAGCTTCGACACCGGCACGCCCGCCTGCGCGCACGCAATCCGCACGCCCTCGGCAATCCGCTCAATCACCGCCTGATGCCCCTGCTTCGCCCGCGTCTTGGCCTTCTCACGCCCGATGAGTTTGTACCCCGGGCCAACGACGCCAATCTGCATGTTGGTGCCGCCGAGGTCGATGCCGACAATGGGACGCTTGAGGGCCGGAAGGGTCATAGGTTCGGAGTTTATCGGCGTTTTCGGGCCACGGGTGCAGGGCGGTGGGTGGGAGCGTGGAGGCGGGGTGCCTTGAGGGCCACGGGCGGATGGGCGCATCTTGTCTGCACGGCTTGAAAAGCCGTGCCACGGCCCACTCTCTCGTGGCACGGCTTTTCAAGCCGTGCACACCCGCACTCTACCGCCTCGCCACACCTTCCCGCCCTCCCCTCACCACCCCGCCACCAGCACGATCCAATCCTCCTCCAGCCGCTCCACCGGCCGCGGCAGTTCCGCCGGGGCCAGTCGCACCTCGCTGTAGACATTCGTCTGCCCAAAGCCGACCTCCGCCATCGCCTCGCGCAGTTCCGCGATCGTCCACAGCCGCCAGCGATACACAAACGCACGCGGCCAGTTGGCCACCTCCTGGCCATCGTGGATCACGCGCAGGCTGATCGAGTTGGTCACCATCGCCGTCGTCGCGTCGGCCGCTTCGTGCTGCCAAGAGTAATGAATCACCTCCCCGCGCGGGCCGATGTGCTGGCGCGTGTGCCCACCAATCGTGTATGCAGACGCCCCGCCATAAGTGTCGCACACAAACACGCCCCCGCCAAAGCCCCCGCCGCCCCGATCCAGCCTGCCCTTGGCCCCGCGCAGATACGCCAGCAACGCCGCCCGGGTGTGCAGATACCCCAGCGAAAAGTTGCCGACAAACACCACATCCGCCCCCATCATCGCGATCGACGGCGGCAGCGCCGTGACATCCGCCCGCACCAACGTCACCGCCTCTCGCCTCGCCGCCGGCACCTCGCGCTGCACGCTCGCCTCACCGGCCCGCAGCGCCTCGATATCAAGATCGATCCCCACCGCGCGGGCCGCCGCCTGGCTCTGGCTTTCCGCCACCCACGCACGGCTCACCGCCGCCGATCCGCAAAAATCTTCGTGCAGCACGCCCCCCACCTCGCCCCCCAGCCCGCGCGCCACCGTCAGCAACCCGCGCAGCACCCCCGCCAGCAGCCGCGGCGATTGCACGCACAACTCATAACACGCCTGGGGCGTCAACGCCGTCTCAGCCATCGCCCATCCTTCGCCACCACCCCACGCCGCGGCGAGCCTGTGGCAAGGCCGTTCACCACCGAGACAGAGTCACGCTGTGGTGAACGCTGCATCTCGCCCAGAGGTCCCGGGCGTATCCTGCCGCACGCCTGAAGCCCAGGCGGGCAACGGAGTGCCCCATGGCCAAGAAGTCCGGATCGACCGTCGAAAAGAAACCGCCCTCGAGCATGTCCAAGCGTGACGCCGAGACGCTCAAAAACATCCAGAATCTCGCCAGCGATGTCGTCACCTCCAGCTATAAGCAGAAGGACCCGCTCGTCGAGGTGCCCACGCGCACGCTCAGCAACACCGTCTGGAACAAGAAGGACAAGATCCTGACCATGGGCGACGCCGTGCAGGAACGCACGCTCTTCAACGTCGGCCAGGCCAAGAAGTTCATGCAGATGATGCTGCACTCGGCCGGCACCAAGGACCTCATCGAGCAGCAAAAGACCCTCAGCCTCCGTGCCATGTTCTATCGCGGGCTGCACACCATCGCCGGCACCAAGGAAAAGACCTTCGCCGATCAGGACGAAAGCGACGGCATCCTCGAAGACCTCGAAGTCTCCCTCGGCTCGCTTCGCGAAGAGCTGCACATCTACGCCAAAAAGCGCGGCACCATGGCCGGCAATATCACCATCATCGACAGCGGCGACGAGATCGACTGCCGACGCGTCGGCAGCGGCGGATACTCCGTCCCGGGCATCACCGAGCCGGATGTCATCCAGTTCAAGAAGTGCGATGCCAAGTTCGTCCTCCACGTCGAAAAGGACACCGTCTGGGGCCGCTTCAACGAGGACAAGTTCTGGCAGAAGCACAACTGCATCCTCACCGAAGGCAGCGGCCAGCCGACCCGCGGCATGCGCCGCCTCCTCCGCCGCCTCAACCAGGAACTCGGCCTGCCGATCTATTGCCTGCTCGACTGCGACCCCTGGGGGCACTACATCTTCAGCGTCATCAAGCAGGGCTCCATCAGCCTCGCCTTCGAGAGCAACCGCCTGGCCATTCCCGAGGCCAAGTTCCTCGGCGTGCGAGCGATTGACTATGAACGCTGCAAACTGACCGACGACGTGCAGATCGCGATGAACGACAACGACATCAGCCGCGCCAAGCAGATCGCCGCCTACCCGTGGTTTGAAAACCACAAGGGCTGGCAGAAGGAAATCGAAAAGATGCTCAGCAACGGCTTCAAAATGGAAGTCGAATCGCTGATCACCAAGGACATCAGCTACGTCACCGAGGAATACGTCCCCGAACGGCTCGAGAAGAAGGACTGGCTGGACTGATCTGGCAGTGGCGCAGTGGCGCAGGAAGCCTACCTCCTGCGACGAGCACGATTTCCATCAAGAAAAACTCCGAAGGCCCAAACCTTCGGAGTCATGTCTTTTTCACTTCACTGTGTCACTGTGTCACTGTGTCACTGTGTCACTGTGCCACTGTGCCACTGTGCCACTGTGCCACTGTGCCACGACCCTTTCATCCCTTCTTGCTATCGGCGCCCTCGCTGCGCTTGATCGCCGGCTCCGCTGCGGGCTTGGCCTGCTCGACGGCCGGCTGCTGCGCCGCGCGGCGGATGCGGCCCGGCTTGGCCTGGGGCTGCACCATCGGCTGGCCCTCACCCTTGACCTGCGGCTGCATGATCGGCTTGGGGCCGACGAACTCCATCCCCGAGCCGCCAGACCCACCCGGGTTGATCGGCTGGATCACCTGCGGCTGACGCGTCGGCACGCCGCGATCATCGCTGCCCCGACGCATCGGCTTGGCCTGGCCGCCATCGCGACCAGACCCACCAGGATTCATCGGCTGGATCACCTGCGGCTGCTCGCCACGCCAGCGCGAGGGCTTGAACGATGACGGCTTCTCAACCGGCGCGCCCGGCGCCATCGCCCCAGGCTTGGCGATCGGCTGCACGATCGGCTTGGCCACCAGATCGATCGGCTGCATCGGCTTACCCGTGCGGCTGTCAATCTCCACCACGCCCGAAGGCAGCGGCTTGGCACCGCCGTTCGACAGGCCGGGGCCGACCTGATCGATGCTGGGCTGCGCAGGCTGGCGGATCGACGGCTTGTTGACGACTTCAAAGTCGCCGCCACGCACCGGCCGACGGATCGTCCCCGGCTTGGCCAGATTCAGCGGGCGGCTCTCCACCGGCTGAACGACCTGCACCGGCTGCACAGGCTGACGGGAGAAATCCACGCCATCGCGCTCGCTGCCGCGCGAAATCACCCGCGGCTTGGCGCGGCTCTGCGGCTGATTGATCCCCGGACCGGCCAGTTCCATCGGCAGCGTGCCATCGGGGTTGATCCCAGGCGTGGGCCGCGCGACGATCTCCACCGGCGCGCCGCCGATCACCGTCGGCGTCGAAGGCGCAATCACCACCGGCTGCTGGATGATCACCGGCTGCGGCTGCACAACCACCGGCTGCTGGATGATCACCGGCTGCTGCACGATGATCGGCCGCTGAATCACAATCGGACGCGGGTGGACGACCACCGGCGGCGGGCACACGACGATCGGCCGATAGCTCCAGCCGCAACCATCCCACGACGACACACTCCACGAAAAACCACGCCACGGCCGACGATGACCCCAGCCCCCCCAGCCATAAC
>JALOQT010000049.1 GCA_025453375.1 Phycisphaerales bacterium
CCCCCACCGGCACCGTCATCGGCACCGTCATCCCCCGCGCCGTCACCAGCCTCCCCCTGGCCAGCACCTGGGCCCCGGGCAGCACCCTGACCATCCGCTGGTTCGATGACAACGAAAACCTCTCCTCACCCGACCCCCTCGCCGGCATCGACAACATCTCCATCATCCCCACCCCCGGCGCCGCCGCCCTCCTCAGCCTCGGCGGCCTGGCCCTCGCCCGCCGCCGCCGCTAAGCCACACCCCGAATCCTTCGATGCGCCCCGCGCATCACTCAACCGCGGCACGCGGCCTCCTCCGCCTCGTGCCGCCTTCAACACCTCCCCTACCCTCCTCCGTGCAGACGCTCGCACAGATCAAAGCGATGCTCGCCGAGCGCGGCGTGCGCCCGCGCCATGCCCTCGGGCAGAACTTCCTCATCGATCACAACCTCCTCAAGCGCCTCATCGACGACGCCGCCCCGCCGCCGCACAGCCTCGTCCTGGAAGTCGGCCCGGGCACCGGCACGCTCACCGAGACCCTCCTGGCCCGAGGCCTTCGCGTCATCGCCTGCGAGCTGGACCCCACCCTCGCCGACGTCGTCACCCAGCGCGTCACCGAACTCGGCTTCGCCGAACGCTTCCGCCTCATCCGAGGCGATTGCCTCGACCCCGGCAAGCGCGTCAGCCGCGAACTGATCAGCGCCATCGGCGATGAACCCTTCTCGCTCATCGCCAACCTGCCCTACGCCGCCGCCACCCCGCTGATGATCGCCCTGCTCATCGACCACCCCCACTGCCGAACCCTGGCCGTGACGATCCAGCGCGAAGTCATCGACCGCCTCGCCGCCAAGCCCAACACCAAGGACTACGGCGCCCTGTCCATCATCGCCCAGAGCCTCGCCACCATCACGCCCCTGGCCAAACTCCCCCCCGAGTGCTTCTGGCCACGCCCCGAAGTCACCAGCGGCATGGTCCTGCTCACCCGACGCCCAGACCCCCTCACACGCCAGCCACGCGAACTGGCCGCCTTCTGCCACACCCTATTCTCCAAACGACGCAAACAACTCGGCGCCATCCTCGGCCGCACCGCCCCCCTCCCCGACGGCATCGACCCCGCCCAACGCCCCGAATCCCTCACGCCCCAGCAAATCATCGCCACCATGGACCTGCAACCCAGCAGCGCCGACGAGTGATGAACCATGCCGAAGAAACCACGCCTTTCGCACGGAGACGCGGAGACGCGGAGGAAAGCTGTAACGAGTGACGAGTGACGAGCCATTCGTACACCCACCGCGCCTGTCCCTTCTCCCGCCCCGCGGGAGAAGGTGCCAAGTGCGGCGTCCAGCCGCACGAAGGCGGATGAGGGTGCATCCCCTGACGCCTGAAGCCTGAAGCCCCACGCCTTCCCCCTACCACCGCATGTGCACACCCATGTGGTAATACCCGCCCGTCGGGCCATCAGCACCCAGCGTCGCCAGTTGCACGCTCGTCTTGGCGCCCTCGGCAAGCTCAAGCGTCGCGTTCGGCCCGCCCATATCCGTCTTGACCCACCCAGGGTGCGCCGCGTTGACCTTGATCCCCAGCGATCGCAGTTCGTGCGCCAGGTGATTCGTGAACATGTTCACCGCCGCCTTGCTGCAGTCATATCCAAGGAACTTGGCCTGATAGATCGAGCTGTTCACGTCCGCGTGTTCCGCGATCGACCCGAGAATGCTCGTCAGGTTCACCACGCGCGACACGCGCCCCATTTCGCTATTGCGCTTCAGCAGCGGCAGCATCGCCTGCGTCGTCGCCACCAGGCCGAAGAAGTTGATATCAAACGTCTTGCGCATCGCCGCAATGTCCGCCGTGCTCGCCACGCCCTCGCGTGCATAGTCCAGCCAACCCGCGTTGTTGATCAACGTGTCCAGCCGCCCGAAGCGCCGCTGCACCTGCTCAGCCGCCTGCGCGATCGACGCCTGATCCTCCACATCCAGCCGCACGAAGATCGCATCGGCCCCGCCATCACGAAGCTCCTTTGCCGCCGCCTCGCCCCGCTGCGCATCTCGCGCGCCGATCAGCAGCGTCACGCCCTCACCAGCGCGATAGTGCGCGTGCAACTGCCGCGCCGTCTCCAGCCCGATCCCCTTGTTGGCGCCCGTGATGAGCACCACCTGCCGTGCAGCGTCCGCCATGCGTCACACTCCTTGCACCTCTGTCAACTACCAACCACGTGGGGCAGGTTTTCAACCTGCCCACCTGCCCACCTCCCCCGCCACCACCTCACCGCCGAATGAACAGATCCTGCGCCTCATACCGCACCTTCTTCAGCGACGCGAGCCAGTCGCTGCTGGCGCGATATCCAAACGCCGCCGACACCACGCTGTGATACCCGCTGCCCTTGAGCCCCAGCAGCGTGTCATACTGCCCCGGGTCAAAGCCCTCCATCGGGCACGCATCGATGCCCATCGCCGCCGCCGTGTAGAGCGCAAAGCCCAGCGCGATGTACGCCTGGCTGCGTGTATACGTCGCAAAGTTCGCGCCCGGCAGCGTGGCCTCGTTCTTCATCGAGCCGAGCATCATGTCCCGATACGCCGCCAGCCCGGGGTTCATCCCCCCACCGCGCACCTGCATGATCCGCTGCGCGTACGCCTCGACATCCGCCTCCGTGACGCGATCCTTCGCCGCGATGACGACATAGTGGCTCGCATCAGTCACCTGCCCCTGGTTCCACGCGTGCTTGCGCAATTCCGCCCGCAGCGCAGGGTTCGCGACCGTCACAAACCGCCACGGCTGCAATCCATAGCTGCTCGGGCTCAGCACCAGCGACTGCTCAATCGCCTCCCAATCCGCCTGCGGAATCTTCCGGCTCGCATCAAACGCCTTGACCGCATACCGCCACTGAAGCTGCGCCAAAAGCACGTCGGAAGACACGGTCTGCATATTCATCCTTCACTGTCAGGGTTGGTTGTGAATCACATCGACACGGAAACTCGCTGAGAAGGGATCGAGGGATCAAGGGATCAAGGGAAGGTGTCGCTACGCGACGCTCAACGCTTCTGATGCCTGATGCCAGATACCTTCCTCATCACTCGTCACTGCCCCGGGTTCGTCACCGCCTGGCTTTCTTCCCATCCGCCGCCCAGCGCCTTATAGAGCTGCACCATGCTCAGCGCCGTGCCCCCTTCGCTCGCCACGGCTTGATCCTGCAGCAAAAACAACTGCCGCTGCGTATCGAGCACGCTGATGAAGTCAGCCAGCCCCTCGCGATACAACTTCGTCGCCAGATCGACCGCCCGCTGCTGCGCCGCCACCGCCTCGCCGAGGATCGCCGTGCGCTGCTGGCCGCTCTGCACCTGCACAATCGCCGTATCCACCTCACGCAGCGCCCCGAGCACCGACGCTTCATACGCCGTCAGCGCCTGCGCCGCCCGCGCCTCCTGCACGCCGATATTGGCGCGAATCCGCCCGAAATCCAGCACATTCCACGACACGCCCGGCGCGATCGACCACACGCGGCTGTTGCCGTCGAACATCTCCCCCAAATTCTTCGTCGCCAGCCCGATCGCCCCGCTCAGCCCGAAGCTCGGATACAGCTCCGCCGTCGCCACGCCGATCCGCGCCGTGGCCGAGGCGATCGCTCGCTCCGCCGCCCGCACATCCGCCCGCTGCCGCACCACCTCCGTCGGCACCGCCAGCACCAGCTTCCCGCCACCCCCACCCGCCCCAGCACTCACATCACCCATCGGCAGCGCCGGAATCGCTCGCTTGGCATCCATCGGGCCGGCCGTCAGTTCCTCCACCAGCGCGCCAGGCACCTGCCCGGTCAGCACGCTTAGTGCATACGCGCTGGTGCGGATCTGCGCCTCAAAGTCAGGAATCGCCGCCCGCGTCGTGGCCAACTGCGAGCGTGCCCGCGTGACATCCAGTTCGCTCGTGAGGCCTGCGCGCAGGCGGTTTTCCGTCAGGTCCAGCGTCTGCTGCTGGCTCTCGACATTCTGCCGCGCAATCGCCACGCGCTGCTGGGCCGTGCGCAGTTCGACATAGTTCCGCGCCACCTCCGCCGCGATCATCACGCGCACGTCGCGCATCAGCCACGTCGCCTGCGCGATATCCGCATCCGCCGCTTCGACTGCCCGCCGCGTCCGCCCCCACACATCCAGTTCCCATCGCGCATCCAGCCCGATCTGGAACAAGTCCCGCCCTTCGCCAAAGTCACCCTTGGGCGTCTGCCCCGTCGTCTCGCTCGGGGCCGAGCGCGAGTATCCACCGTTGGCATCGACCGTCGGCTTATCACCCGCCGCGACCAAGCCGCGTGCCACCCGCGCCTCGGTCAGCCGCTCCATCGCCAGGCGAAGATCAAGATTGCTCTCCAGCGCACGCGTCACCAGGCTCGCCAGCGTCGCATCGCCGCCACCCCACTGCGTCCACCACCGCGCCAGCCCCGCACCATCGGCCCCGCCATCCGGCGCGGCGGTCATCCACGCCGGCATCGGGCTGGCCCACGCCTCCGGCGCCACCGTCTTGGGCTCAACATACTCCGGACCGACCGCCTTGCACCCAGTCAGCACCACGCTCCCGGCAGCCAGCACCAACAGCACCGCCGCACTCGAGACGCGAGTCATCAGACGAACCCCACCCATCCGCCCCCCGCTGACAGCCATCGCCTTCATCGCCATGTCCTTCCTGTGCCCGCACTGGCTCACAATACTTCGATCAGAGTCTAACCGTACGCCGCCGCCACTCGTCGTGTTCATCCTGCCCCATGCCGCCCACCACCCCGGCATGACTCACACGCTCTTCACACCTGACGCCTGAAGCCTGACGCCTAACACCCTCGGCCTCACCGCGCCGCCGCGCCGCTCTCGCTCCGCGTCGGCGCCTCGATAAACACATCCATCTGCTGCCCCACATACACCGGCAGGGCCGACTTCGGGAACGCATACAACACCTGCAAGACCCGCGTATCGACCCGCTCAGCACTGTCGCCAGTCAGGCTCCGCTTGGGCACGACAAACGGCTCGATCCGCACGAACGTGACATCCGTGCTCAGGCTGCTGTTGCCGCGCAGGCTCGCACGCGCCTTGGCATTGGCCCGAATCCGCCATGCGTCATTCTCATCGACATCCACCCGCACGTGCAGCACATCCGTCTTGCCGAACAGCATCAGCGGCGTCGCCAGCACGCCCCCCTGCGCAAACTCACCCTGGCGGATATTCACCTGCAGCACCTCGCCATCAGTCGGCGCCGTCACCGTCAATCGCTCCAGCTCGGTCTTGATTGCTGCGATCGCCGCCTCCGCCGCCGCCACGCCCGCCTGCGCCTGCGCGAGGTTCGCCCGCGTGACATCCATCTGCGCCGACCACGTGCCGGACTTCAGCCGCGCCAGCTCCGCCTCGGTGCTGGCCACCCGTGCCTCGGCAGACTGCACCTCAAATTTCCGCCGGCTGAACTCATCCTCACTGATCGCCCCTTGAATCGCCCGCGCGCGCTCCGCATTCTCCAGCAGCGCACGCGACTGGCTCAGCATCGCCCGCGCCTCGCGCACGCGCGCCTCCACCGGCGGCACATCCTCCGCCCGCGGCGCAGCGCGATCCAGCGATACGCGGCTCTCCGCCTCCGCCAGCGCCGCCTTCCGCGCCGCCAACTCCGCCTCGCGCACCGCCAGCTCCGCCCGCAACGAGCGATCATCAATCTGGAACAACCCCTGCCCCGCACGCACCTGATCGCCAACCTTGACCATCACCTTCGTGACAATCCCCGGCACATTGGTGCCAATGGCAATGTTCTGGCTGCTGGCCTCGACAATCCCCGCACCAGCCACCTGGCCAGTGAAGGGGCTCGTCGCCGGCTCCGCTACCGGCCGCGCCGGCACCACCGGCTGATTGCTGCTGACGGCCGTATACGCCGCCAACGCCACACCACCAACAGCCAACGCGGGAATGACAATGCTCCGAACGATCATGTGGTCTCCTAGAGAGAGGACTCAGGGCCGAGGGCCGAGGGCCGAGAAAGACTGAGTGACGAGTGACGAGTGACGAGAACTTCCAAACCGCCTGCACCTTCTTCTGATGCCAGATGCCTGATGCCTGATGCCTTCTTCCTCAATGCCCCACTTCCCCCGGCTTGCCCACGCTCACGACGTGGCCGTCGTTCATCGTGGCGATTCGGTCGGCGAAGCTGAAGATGCGCTGGTCGTGCGTGACGATGACCAGTGCCCGATCCTCCGACAGCGCCACGCCCTTGAGCAGCCGCATGACCGTGTGCCCCGTCACCTCGTCCAGCGCGCTGGTCGGTTCGTCGCACACAATCAGCCGCGGCTGGTGTACCAGCGCCCGGGCAATCGCCACGCGCTGCTGCTGCCCGCCGGAGAGTTGCGAAGGCAGGCTCCTGCCGCGCTCGCCCAGGCCCACGCGCTCGAGCATCGCGCTGGCCTTCTTGACCGCCGTCGCCCGCCCCTCGCCCAGGATCATCAAGGGCACGGCGACGTTCTCCGCCGCCGTGAGCGTCGGCAGCAAGTTGAACTGCTGAAACACAAAGCCGATGTTGGCCCCGCGCCAGCGCGTCCGCGCCCCGCCGCTGATCTTGGCATAATCCTGCCCGAAGACCTCGCACTGGCCTTCATCACGATCGAGAATGCCCGCGATGACGCTGATGAGCGTCGTCTTGCCGCAGCCCGACGGGCCCACGAGCATCATCAGTTCGCCATAGCCGATGTCCAGATCCACGCCGCGCAGGGCGAAGACCTTGTTGTCACCACTGCCGTAGTGCTTCGTCACGCCGCGGCACGTGATGGCCGACTGCCCGCGCTTGCCGCTGCCCGTC
>JALOQT010000050.1 GCA_025453375.1 Phycisphaerales bacterium
GGCCTGATCAGCCATCAGCAGCCCAAGACCGAGGGCGACACGGGCCCGGCCGTCCCGGGCATGCTTGATGTGCGAGGCCACTGGATGCTCGATGAAACCAGCGCCGCGGCGACGCGAACCGGCCTCGGGCGCGGCGGGCTGAATGTGTCGGTCGATCGCCTCGATACATCACTCAGCCTCGAGGACCTCGTCCGCCCGATCGCGCCGGCGGTCAGCAGCGTCATCGAGCTCCAGCGTGAGGCCTTCGGGCCGAGCGGGCGCGTGGATGTTGCCCTGCGCGTCAATCAGGCGCTGCGAGCCGAGGCGGACACGCCAGGCGATCCGCTGCGTGTCGATGCCACGATCCGCAACGCGCGGAACCTCTCGCTGCTGGCGACGACGCAAGCCGGTGTCGCCCCGCAGCGCGTCAACATGCTGCAAGATCGCGGCGAGATTCGCATCCTCGCCGCAGCGGACGACACCACCCCTGTCACGCTCGCATTTGCCGACCTCTCCGCTGCCACGTCGATCGATGGTCAGCCCCTCGGCCGCATCGAGCTCGACGGCACGCTGGCGATCGACACCAACGCCCAGACCGACGCGACGAGCGTGGCCGAACCCTTGACGCTTCGCCTGCGCGACGCGCGATTCGAGAGCGTGGTCGTCGCCGACCTGCTACGTCGATATGCGCCGCAGGTGGTGAACGATCGCTATGCGTCACTGAAGCCCGTCGGCCAGTTCGATGCCGAGCTCACCGCCGCACCGACCGTGCGCGATGGCGATGGCGCCCGCACCGGCACACTCCTGCAGGCGGCCCTGCGTCCCGTTGATATCGCGTTCACCATCGGCGACACGCGCTACACCTTGCCGAACGTCTCCGGACAGATCACGCTCGACAACCTCACCGAACTCGTCTCCGCCGATGGGTCGCAGGCGGGGGCGGCGTCCTCACTGCCTCGAGGCGAACTGCAGGAACTGACCGTCGTCGGCGATGACTGGTTCGGCACGATCCACGGCCCCTGGGCCATCACGCCTGGCGACACACGCACTGGCGAATCTGCCGGAGGCTGGACGCTCAAGGCCACCGCCTCGCTGGAAGCATCCCGCAGCAGCAGCGCGACGAACACCATCGGCCTGCCGGATGATCTTCTGGCCATGCTGCCCCCCAGCGTGCCCGCTGCGTTGCAGGAGTATGCCGTCACTCTGCAGTCGCTGGCGATGCGCGATGTCCACCTCGAACTTTCGCGCCTCGAGCGTTCGATCGATTTCAAAGCCGCCGGCGCTGCCATCGTGCAGCGGCTGGACCTCAGCCGCGCCGTCAACGTCCAGAATCTCTCCGGCGTCGTGAAGTTCGACGCGTCCGGGCAGCGAGCCGACGAGGGCCCGCTGCGGGCCGAGGTCGACCTCGCCCTCAACGCCACCCGCGCCCGTATCGAAGGCCTCCTGCTCTCGGGCCTCAGCGCCGAAGCGACACTGCGCACCGGCGACGCGACCCAGCCGACACTCGTGCTCCACAGCGCCTCCGGCGCGCTCTATGGCGGGCGCGTCTCGCTCAGCGGCGCACTGCTGCCGACGCCAGCCGACACCGCAACCAATCGCCCAGCCGAGGTGCAAGTCGCCATGGCGGGCGTCCGCCTGGCCGACGTGATGACCGAACTCTCCCGCCGTGGCCGCACCGTCGCCGGCCCGCCCGTGCCCGATTCGCTCGAGCTGCCCCTCCCCTCGATGCAGGCCGACGACGGCCCTATTGCCGACGCCACCCGCGGCGTCATCGACCTCGATCTCGCTCTCCGCGCATCGATCAGCAACGAACCGCTCCAGAGTCTCGACGGCCACGGCTCACTGCGGATCGCCCAAGGCAGCGCGATCTTCGACTTGCCCGTGGTCGTCGGCCTCATCGAGCTCTCCAACCTCCGCCTGCCCAGTGATGACAAGTTCGACTACGCCGCGGCAGACTTCACCCTCACCGGCCCGCGCATCGGCGTGCAGCGCATCGTCATGCTCTCCGACGCGCTGGCCTTGATCGGCGCCGGCCACATCGACCTGCCCGATGGCCGGCTCGATCTGGCCGTCAACAGCCGCTCGCGCCAGCGCCTGCCGATCATCTCCGCCATCATCGAGACGATCCGCGATGAACTGCTCACCGCCTCAATCACCGGCACCATCGCCGAGCCCAGCTACACCGTCAGCACCCTCAGCGGCACCCGCCGAGCCATCGCCCGCCTCTTCGGCGCCAAGGACTCTGGCCCCTCCATCCCCAGCACCGAGCTCGATCGCTACGAGCGCGATCGCCACAGCACCAGCCAACTGCTCAGCCCGCATCGCCAGGCCGTCGCCGAGTCGCGCCTGATCTTCGACGCCACCGCGGCGGTGCACAGCGACCGCAACCGCTGACCAAACCCACCGGTTGGTCGGACTACTCCGCTCCGTCCGCCCGCATCAGGCGCACCTCGCCACGTCGCACCATCAGCGAGAGCACACCCAGCTCCAGCCGCTTCGGTGCCCGATCACTCGCGCCGATCACCGCCGCGGCATGCAGCCACACCCGCGCCGGCAGTTGGCGCCGCTCCCCCATCTGCCGCGCCGCTCGTCGCAGCAGCGTGGCGACCACCGCAGGCGTTGAGGCCTGCAGCGCCGCCCGCGTCCACCGCATGAGCCCCGGTCCATGCGTGCCCTCACGAGCGAGGTCATCCAGCCGTCGCGCCTCGCGTCGCAGCGCCCTGTCAGACGCTCGCAGAAACACACTGGCAGTCAGCGATCGCTCCGCCACATCCGGCTTGATTGCCAGCAGTTCCGGAATCACCCTGGCCCGCAGCCGGTTTCGCCGCAGCGAGGTATCGCCATTGCTGGCATCCTCAACCCACGACACACCGGCCCGCTGGCAGAGCTGCCGCAGCGCCGCCGGCTTCACCTCCAGGCACGGCCTCAGCAGCACCGTGCCATCGCGCATCCGCGTGCGCGGTGCGATGCCCGCCAGCCCTCGCGACGCAGCGCCGCGCAGCATCGCCAGCAGCACCGTCTCGAGCTGATCTTGCACGTGATGCCCCGTCACCACGCACGCCCGCGAGCCATCCTGCTCACACGCCCGCGCATGCGCCGCCAGCGCGGCATATCGCAGCGATCGCGCCGCCCCCTCCGCATTCCCCATCCTCGCAGTTCCGCCCCTGCCCCCCGCTCCGCCCCCCGCCCCCCGCACCGAAACCTCACCGACTGTCAGCGGCACGCCCAGCCGCTCGCACAACTCGGCACACGCATCGCGATCCGCCATCACCTCCGCCCGCGATCGCAGATCATGCATCACATGCATCGCCACCACACGGTGCCCACGCATTTCCCGTCCGCCCGCCGCCGCCCACAGCGCCAGCAGCAGCGCTGTCGAATCCGCCCCGCCGCTGAAGGCGACAATCGTCGTGCCCTGTGAGCACCCGGCCTCGGCCACCAGCCTGCGCCACGCCTGGGCGATTCGTCGCGCTGCGGGCTGTTTGCGGATCGATGCACGCCACACCACAAGCCTTCGCGCCGCCGCATTCTGCACCGCCGAGCCGGCCTCCGCCACGTCCAACGAATGTGCCTCATTCCCGTCGAGCATGGACGATGCTAGCGTTGCCCGTGATCGCCGCCATCCAACCCGTGCCCGCCGGTGCTGGCAGCGCCGCCGCGTCAGGGCTGACGATGCCGCCGATGTGGGCCGTGGTCCTCGTGGTCGTCGGCCTCAGCGTGCTGGCGATCCTGACTATCGCCGCCCGTCGAAAGCGATCAGCCGACACGGACCGCGCCTTTGCGCAGCGCGTCGCCGGCGACCGTTCCCCATGCAAGCCAGCCGCATCAACTTCAGGGCCCCACGCCCTCCCGGACGCCGCGGCGGACACCGCCGCCCTCGCCCGCGATCTCGCCCTGGCCCTGGACGCACGAGCCGAGCGACTCGAGCACCTCATCGCCGCGGCTGACGATCGCCTCGCTCGCCTCCAGCGTGCAACGCACGCCGCGTCAACCACGCCAGCGTTCAGCCCACCGCATCCCCCCGCCCGCGGTGATTCCGCTCGACCCGCGACTTCGCCGACCTCAAGCGCCGCCCAGACGTCCAGCGCGCGCCCCAATCCCAGCACCGACGAACCCGCCGACCTGACGGGCTCCATCTACGCCCTCGCCGACGAAGGCGTCGGCCCCGTGCAGATCGCCCAGCGCCTCCGCACGCATGTGGGCAAGGTCGAGCTCATCCTCGCCCTCCGCGCCCAGCGCGCCGTGTGAGCCGCCACCGATCACGCCTGCTGGAACGGATACACCCGCCCCAGCCCCAGAATCTTCGTCAGCGCATCCAGCGCCTCCTGTGCCTCCTCGTGCAGCGTCACGCTTGCCAGGTCCGCAGGCGTCAACTTCGCCCGATACCACCGCTTCACCCACGCTTCCAGGCGATCAATCTGCGCAGGCGTGCACCAGCACCCGGGCGTGACGCTCCGCATCTCCGCCTCCGTCAGCGGCACGCGCAGCCGCAGGCACGCTGGCCCGCCGCCGTTGCGCATGCTCTCGCGCACGTCCATCACCGCATGGTCACCAATCGCGCCGTTCGCGTGCGGGCCGCCAAACAGCGTTTCCAGCACCCGCCGTGTCGCGCGATATTCAGCCGCCTCGCTCGGCGCAATCAGCCGCGTGCCCTCACCGCCGACCGTGCCCTTTCGCCCCGCCTCCGGCAGTGTAACAAGCTGCGCGTTGAACAGATACGTCTTGACCGCCGCGCTCAGCGCCACGCTCCGCCGCGCCACCCGCACCGGCCGAAACCCGCCGACCAACCCCCGCAGCGCCGCCAGCACGCCCCGCTCATCCAGGAACGCATCCTCGTGATAAAACAGCGTCCGCCCATTGCCCACGCACACCACATCGTTGTGAAACGCGCCCGCATCAATCGCTTTGGTTGACTGCTGCGCAAACACGCAACGCGCCAGATCCAGCCCGTGCCGCCGGGCCACCGCTTTGCACGCCTCCAGCGTCTGCCGAGCCGGATATCGCCTGGGCCGCGCACCGGCCCGGTCGGCATGATGCACGCCATAGACAAACAGATGCACGCCCGCACCGGGCCGGCTCGCGACGCGATCATCAAACAGTCGCGTGTGGTTTGCCGCCCCTTCATCACCCAGCGCATCAGCCGCCGGCAGTGGGGGGTGCACCACAAAGCGGCGTTCGTCGGCAAACGTCGCCCGCAGAATCGCCCCCGTCTGCCCCGGCTCAATCGCCCGATGCAGCATGCTCTTGAGATTCGCCGGCGTGAAATGCACCTTCCCGTCAGCCGTATCCGTGCTCGGGCTGACCGTCGCCGCATTGGCCGCCCACATGCTGCTGGCACTGCACAACTGCGCCAGCAAGATCGGCTCCTCCTTCGCCAATGTCGCGAGGATCTGCGCATCGCTGCCACTGAACCCCAGCACCCGCGCCACCTCCAGCGCTGGCCGTGCGTTGGGCGCCAGCACGCCCTGCGCCAGCCCCATCTCCATCAGTCGCCGCATCTTCGCCAGCCCCTGCAGCGCCGCCTCGCGCGGCTTGGCCACGCGCCCCGCATGCCGACTGCTCGCCACGTTGCCAAAGCTCAGCCCCGCATAGTTGTGCGTGGGCCCCACCAGCCCGTCAAAGTTCGCTTCGCGCAAGACCTGCGCTTCAGCCGCGCCAACCGACCGTCCACGTGTCACACCGGTTCGGGGAACCTTGCCCATGCCCGAGTATTGGCCGGTTCCCCGCCCGCTGCGTCGGGTTTGTCCCGACCTCGCCACCGGTCTCCCCACCCCGGAAGGGCCAGACGAGCAGGCCAAATTGGGGTTGATGCTCGCGTTATTCAGACCTCAACCATCCCCGCACTCCGTCACAGACACACCCGATTGTGAGAAACCTTGGCCCCCCTTGCGCTGCGGGCTGATTTCACTTTCAGTTTTCGCCGATCCACAGGCTTCGGAGGTTTCTGCATGTCCAGCGCGCCCACGCCTCAACCCGCACCTCGCCCCACGGGCCACCCCGTCGCCCACGCCGTCTCGGCCAAGCAGCCCCTGCGCAGCGAGTTCGCCAATGACCCGGACATGCGCGACATCGTCGAGATGTACGTCACCGAGATGCCCGAGCGAATCTCCCAACTGACCAACCTCTGGACCAGCCAGCAGCTCGATGAACTCCGCCGAGTCGCTCATCAGCTCAAGGGCGCCAGCGGCGGCTACGGCTTCCCGACCGTCGGCAAGGCCGCCGGCAAGGTCGAAAACTCCCTCCTGGCCCTTTCCGACGGCAGCGCCAACGCCAGCCTCGCTCAGCTCCGCGCACAGGTGGAAGACCTGATTAACACCTGCCAGCGTGTCTCCATGTGACGGTTTCCATAAACCCGAACGCCGATTCGGTCGATCCTTCCATCTCCGCTTCAACACGCAACGCGTCTCCTCAGGACCCACTTCGCCGTGCCCACTCCCGTTGACAACAAGCCGCTGGTGATGCTCATCGACGACTCCGTCGATGTGCACCGCTTGCTGTCAACCCGCCTTCGAGCCGAGCCATTCGATCTGCAGTGCTTCGCCAGCGGCGCAGAGGGTCTGGCCGCGTGCGATAAGCGCACGCCCTCGCTGGTGCTGCTCGATATCGACATGCCCAACATGGACGGCTTCGCGGTCCTCCGCACGCTCAAGGGCATGCCGCAGATGGCCAACACCCCCGTGGTCATCCTCTCAGGCCTGACTGAAACGCAGGACAAAGTCGCCGCGTTTGACCTCGGCGCGACCGACTACGTCACCAAGCCCTTCGACTT
>JALOQT010000374.1 GCA_025453375.1 Phycisphaerales bacterium
TCGTCGCGGAGCAGGTCGAGGATCACGCCCCACTCTTCGGGGTCGTTCTTGGCGTCAAAGGCGGGGACCTTGCCAGCCTTCTCGAACTCGGCGCCCTTGTGAACCAGCAGCGTGATGTCGCCGCCGTCATCGAGGAGCATGTTGGGGCCGTCGCCATCCGGCCAGGTCATGGCGACGTTGGTGCACCACCAATACTCGGTGAGCGTCTCGCCCTTCCAGGCGAAGACGGGGATGCCCTTGGGGTTGTCCAGCGTGCCGCCCTTGTGCTGGCCGACGACGATCGCGGCGGCGGCAGAATCCTGCGTGCTGAAGATGTTGCAGGAGACCCAGCGGACATCGGCGCCGAGCTCGACGAGCGTCTCGATGAGCACGCCGGTCTGGACGGTCATGTGCAGCGAGCCGAGGATGCGCGCACCCTTGAGCGGCTTCTTGCCGGCGTAACGCTCACGCAGGGCCATGAGGCCCGGCATCTCGTGCTCGGCGAGGCGCAGTTCCTTGCGGCCGAGCTCGGCCTGGGTCAGATCGGCGACCTTGTACTCCAAGCCGTTCTTGGCGCGGTCGACGGTCGGCAGCGACACCTTGCTGGGCTTGACGATGCTCTTGCTGGGACGGACGGGGGCAGTGGTCATCTACGAACTCCTTGAGGCGGACTTGGTCTTTGGTGGGAATCCAAACCGAGAATCATGTTTCGGCCCGGTCGATACGCGACCTGACCTTGGGTCAGTTATCAGGCGACAAGATCGGGCTTTCGCCCGGTGCATGCGAAGAGCCCCGGTCCCTTGGCATTCGCCACGGCGGGCAGGACGTTGAAGCGGGCGTGGGTCAGGCCGGCGTCGCTGAGCATGCGGATGACTTCCGGCACGCCGAAGCCCAGCCAGCGGTGGCCCATCTGCTGGCGATAGGCGACGCGGTCATGCTCGACCATGTCGACGATCAGTGCGACGCCGCCGGGGCGGAGGATGCGGGCCATCTCGGCGACGGCCTTGTGGGGTGAATCAATGTGATGCAGCACCAGCACGCACACCGCGGCGTCGACGGTGCCGGTCTCGATGGGCAGACGCTCCAAACTGCACGTTGGTCAGGCCGCTCAGACGCTTGCGGGCGGCTTCGATCATCACCGAGCTTTGATCGACAGCCAGCACGCGGCGCACGCACGGGGCGAGGACTTCGGCGGCGTTGCCCGTGCCGCAACCCAGGTCGGCGACGGTCCACTCGTGCGGAATCAGCGGGAGCAAGGCGTGCAGCGTGGCGCGGTCGCCGAAGAGCTCGTCGCGCACGCCGTCCCACTCGCCGGCGATGCGGCCGAAGAAACTCTGCGTGTCGCTGCGACGCTCGGCCAGCACAGCGGTGAGGCGGTTGAGATCGTCCGCCAGGTCGCCCGCGCCGGTGGAGGCGGCGAGCTGCTCGCGCACGGTGTTCCACAACTGGCGGGCGGGCAACTCGAGGTCGTCGAGGATCAGGCGATGCAGCGTGCTGGTGCCGACGGTGCGGCTGGTGAGCCACTGGCCGTCGACAAGCACCTTGAGGTGGCGGCTGACGGTTGACTGCGGAAGCTGCACGACCTTGGCCAGCTCGCCGACGGAGAGTTCCTCGCGCTCCAGCAGCCGCAGCAGCCGCAGACGCACCGGCTCGCCCAGGGCGGAGAGACGGTCGATCAGGTTGGCGACGGGAATGGGGCGGGCCATAGCTCTATCCATC
Source organism: Phycisphaerales bacterium (assembly GCA_025453375.1). Lineage (GTDB taxonomy): Bacteria > Planctomycetota > Phycisphaerae > Phycisphaerales > UBA1924 > JAJTGZ01. Next base: position 1,699 of record JALOQT010000374.1, read on the forward strand.
GATCCGGATGAATAGTAACTTGAGCCGATTCATTCGTCAAGCCGGATGAAAGGAAATTCTATCGCGTCCGAGAATATCGGCCGCATTGAATCACCGATCGGTCCGCGGGGCCCGCGCCGGCACTGCCGGGGGAGTTCCGCCGGTCGGGGCGGTGCCAGTGCCAGTGCCAGAGCCGGTGCCGGTGCCGGGCCGGGCCGCGGGGCGCGGGGTCGGGCGCGCGGCCGGGGTGGGCGCGGGTGCCGGGGCGACTTCGGCCGGGTTGGCCGGGGTGGCGGGCAGATCGGCCGACTCGCCTCGAGCCTCGGGGGGCTGCAGCGGGAGGGTCGGGCCATCGATCAGGCCGGCGAGTTTGATCCGGTCGGCGACCTTGGAGTCATTGCGATCGACCCACGCGGCGTAGCGGATGACGCGGATGGCGTTGGGCCGGTCGCCCAGGTTGCGGAAGTGGTCGAAGAGGGCGATGTAGGGCTTGATCGACGTGCCGCGGGAGACGCGGGCGGCGGCGAGGTAGGCAACCTGTGTGCTGTCGCGATCGCCAAGTTTCGAGGCGTAATCGCCAAGGCGCATCCAGTCGACCATCTGCTGGCTGTCCTGCGCTTCGGAGCGGAGAACGCGGAAGAGTTCGTCGGGGCGTTCGGCCTTGAAAAGAGCCTCGGCGAGGAGGTCGGCGGCTTGGTCATCACCCGGGCGCTGGGTGTAGACCAGGCGGGCATGCTTGACGGCGTTGTCGTAGTCGCCAGACCACAAATAGGACTGCGCGAGGCGACGGCGGACGCGCCAGTCACCCTCGCGCAGGGCGAGGTACTGCTCGTAGCTTTCGGCGGCGCCGGCGTATTGCGTGGCGTCGAAGGCCAGGTCGCCATCGGTCAGGAAGGCCTGTGGATTGGGCGTGCGGCAGCCGGGGAGGGCCAGGCCCGCGAGGGTGAGGGTGGCGACGATCAATGCGTGGGCGACAACCTTCATAGATGTACAGGTTAGCCGAGTCGTGCGGGAAGTGAAT
>JALOQT010000051.1 GCA_025453375.1 Phycisphaerales bacterium
CTGGGCACGACTCGGTTTGAAGGCGGCGTGGTGCTTTCGGATGAAAACGCCAGTTTGCAGGCGGCAGGGATCAATCAGTTCACGGGCGGGCAGGTGCGCGGGCGAGGGCGGATTTCAACCTCTGGCACAGCGGTGATTGCCAGCGGGGTGACGGTCAAGGCCCAGGGTGGCCAGCTGCGACTCGGTGGCGGCGCGGCTGCCGGCGTGTCGGGCACGGTGACGAACTCCGGCGTGCTGACTGCTGACAGCGGGGCCGTGCTGACCATTGAGCCGCAGGCGTTTAACCACAATGGCACAATCATCGTGCCGACGGGTGCGGAGGTGCGTGCCGGCGCGGCGCAGACGGTGTGGACCGGCAGTGGTGGGATTGAGCTTGCCGGCGGATCGTTGGCGATCGATGGTGTGTACACCGGCGGGCTGTTCTCGCAGTTCTCGCGCAGTGGCGGCACGTTGACGCTGGCGGGCGAAATGAATCTGGAGGGGGGGACGACCGTCGCGTCGGCCTTTGCCGGCCCGGTGCAGCTCTCGGGGCAGTGGACGCTGAGCAACGGCGTGTTTGACGCCAGCGCGGGCTCGGGCATTGCCTTTTCTCCGGTTGGCTCCGGTGCGTCGGTGAAGCTGCGGAATGCCTCGCTGCTTGGGCAGGTGTCGGGCGTGCCACTGTTCCTGGAGGGGACGTGCCGGGTGGGGACTTACACGATCTCGGACTTTCAGAGCACTGGCGTCGGTCTGATGATTGACGCAACGACCAACCTTGCCAGCGGCATTGTTCGGGCGACGGGGCCATCGACGCCGATGAGCATCACTGACCCATCGACGCTGACGATCGGCACCGGCGCAGTGCTGGAGGGAGGATTCCAGCGATCGGGCAATGCTTTGTCGCTGATCAATCGCGGGCGATTGGCGGCCGGCCCTGGGCAGCAGATGGCTATATCTCTGCAGCAGATGAGTAACACCGGCGTGATTGAAGCGTTCGACGGAGGCGTGACAGCCTTCTCGCTGGCATCAAGCGTGCCAGGGATAGGCGGGACGATTCGCGCGACGGGAGCTGGCAGCGTGGTGTCGTTCTCCGGTGCGCCGCTTCGCTCGAACAACGCGGTACTTGTGACGACGGGTGGAGGGCAGATCAGTTTCCGTGCCGGCGTTGATCTGCAGGGTCAGTCGTTGACGATCGACTCAAGCAGTGCTCGCGTGCTGAGCGGGGGGTACTTCAACGGGGTGCTGAATCTGCCGACAACCCCTGCACCGCTTGACTTTGACGTGAATCTGCCCGAGGGTGTGCCGGTGTTGTCGCTGTCGGGCTTGACGATCAATGGCAATCTGTCGGCAGATGCTGAGCGTCTGCTGATCAACGACTGCACGCTCAACGGAACACTGCGGTATGCTCGGGCGGTACTGAGCGGAAGTGTCGGCGGCACGGGCCGGATTGTCATGCATGATGAGCCTGCAGGAGCGATCGACGCATTGGAGATCGAGGGGCAGACGATCCAGCTTGGCTCGGCTTTGACACTTGAGGCGGGGCGGCCGGGCAATTTGCAGATTCGTGAGGGATTCAATCGACGTGAAGCGACGTTGAACGCAGGGGCGAGGTTTGTGGTCTCGGCTTCTCAAGCGCAGCTGAATGTTTCGGCACACGTGATCAACCTGACGGGGCATGTGATCGTCACTGCACCGGGGAACTGTCAGTTTGTTGCGCTGCCGCGCGGCAATGACGGCAGTCTGCCGCCGAGTCCTGGAGCGCTGGTCGTCAGCGGCTCAACGTCCATCGAAGGGGGCGGGCTGGTGACGTTCGACGGTGCGAATGTGACGTTTCAGACCGGGAGCGTTATGCGATTTGGGGCGACGCGTCCGGCGAATCGATCGATCGGCCGCCTGATGGCGTCAACGACGGTTCGTGGACATTTGATCATCGATGGGCCGACGGATGCAGCGGGGTGGGCGGGGTGGCCCATCGGCTCGCGTCAGTCGCTGATTCAGCTCAATGGTGCGGTTCCGCCGCAGGCGGTGTTTACGTCCGTCACGCTGCCGGCGAAGTCGCCGCCGACACTGCCAGGTGGACGCAAGATGATCATCGCGGACCGGATTGACGGCTTCGTTCGGTACTATGAGGTCGTCGTCGTGCCCGCGTGCACGAGCCTGGCGAACGTGGCGGGTCCGAATCATTCAACCGTTCCGGACGAGGCGCTGACGGCTGATGACATTGTCGTGTATCTCGGCTGGTACTTCGCAGGAGACCTGCGGGCGGACGTGGCCGGGGCGAATCAGGCGACGGCGGTTGATAGCGAGTTGACGGCTGATGACATCATCGTCTTCCTGAATCGGTACTTCGGCGGGTGCCCGTAGGCGAGCGATGCCGCGTGCGACGGTGACGCTCCTACGCTCCGGCCATGAATTCCACGGCATTGTTCAAGCGTCTTGGTCTGTCGTCTCACCCGCGGTTTGTGGCTCGCCCGGGCAAGGGTGCGGCGGGGGTGCAGGTTGTGCATTCGCCGATTGACGGATCGGTGCTCGGCGGCGTGCGGCTGGATGATGCCAAGAAGTATGAAGCGGCCATCCGCTCGGCGCAGGAGGCGTTTGAGAAGTGGCGGCTTGTGCCAGCGCCGGTGCGCGGGCAGATCGTGCGTGAACTGGGCGATGCGATTCGTGCGCACAAGGCCGATCTGGGCATGCTGGTGAGCCTGGAGGTCGGCAAGATCACCTCCGAGGGGCAGGGTGAGATTCAGGAGATTGTGGATATCGCGGACTTTGCCGTGGGGCTGTCGCGCCAGTTGCCCGGGCAGGTGTTTCCGAGCGAGCGGGCGCATCACCGGATTGTCGAGCAGTGGTTGCCGCTGGGGCTGGTGGGTGTGATCAGTGCGTTCAACTTCCCCGCGGCGGTGTGGGCGTGGAACGCGTGCCTGGCGGCGGTGTGCGGGGATGTGACGATCTGGAAGCCGAGCCTGCTGGCGCCGCTGACGGCGCTGGCGTGCAACTCCATCGCGGAGAAGGTCGCGGCCAAGCACGGGCACCCGGGGATCTTCCAGCTGATCATCGGCAGCGATGAGCAGATCGGCAAGCCGCTGGTGGCTGACAAGCGCGTGGCGCTGATCAGTGCGACGGGCAGCACGCGCATGGGCCGCGCTGTCGGGCAGGTCGTGGCGCAGCGGCTCGGCCGCACGCTGCTTGAACTGGGCGGGAACAACGCGGTGATCGTGACGGAAGAGGCGGACTTGAAGCTGGCGATTCCGGCGATCGTCTTTGGTGCCGTGGGCACCGCCGGCCAGCGCTGCACGACGACGCGCCGGCTGATCGTGCACGAGAAGCTGGCCGATCGCGTGTGCAAGAAGCTCGTCGCGGCGTTTGAGCAGGTCATGAGCCGGATCGGCGACCCGACGGCACCGGGCACGCTCGTCGGGCCATTGATCAATGAGCAGGCGGTGAAGAACTATGAGCACGCGGTGCTGGCGGCCAAGGCCGAGGGCGGGCGCGTGCTCATCGGCGGGCAGCGCGTCAAGAAGGCGAGCCTCAAGTCGCAGAACGGCGGCAGCGGGCTGTATGTGCAGCCGACGATCGTCCGCGCGCCGGCGAGCAACAAACTGCCGATCGCGCAGGAGGAGACGTTTGCGCCGATCCTGTATGTCTTCACGTTCAAGACGCTGAGCCAGGCGATTGCCATTCAGAACAGCGTCGATGCCGGGCTGTCCAGTGCGATCTTTACCGAGCGGTTCCGCGAGGTCGAAGCCTTCCTGCACCCGGGCGGCACAGGCAGCGACTGCGGCATCGCCAACATCAACTGCGGCACCAGCGGCGCTGAAATCGGCGGGGCCTTCGGCGGCGAAAAGGATACCGGCGGCGGACGCGAAAGCGGCAGCGACTCCTGGAAGGCCTACATGCGCCGCCAGACCAGCGCGATCAACTTCTCAGGCACACTGGCCCTGGCGCAGGGGATCAAGTTCGAGTGACCCTTTCGGGGTCGGGCGCTCTTTGCACGGAGACGCGGAGGCGCGGAGGTTGTGCAATGGTGGGGGGAGTGATGAGTGACGAGTGACGAGTGACGAGTGACGAGTGACGAGTGACGAGTGATGAGTGGTGGCAGAGTTGCGGCCGCGTCGTTGCATGTGCCTCATCACTGATGTCACTGACGCGAAGCGTGAGCGTCATGGTGCAGACACTAGTCGCCTGGGTTTGGCGGTGTGAATTTGCTGTGCCACTGTGCCACTGCATCACTTCGGTTCACCGCGCATTGAGCAGCAGGATGACGATCACCAGCACCGCGATGCACAGCAGGACGAAGCCGGTGATCTTCCAGAACGAGTATGGCCGCTGGCCGATGACTTCGCCGGTGCGGGCGTTGACCAGGATGTTAAAGACGCGGTTGTTGTAGCGATAGGCGGTGATCCAGACCGGTGCCAGCAGGTGTTTGAACGTGATGTCGCTGTAGTGAATGCGGCGGGAGGAGATGCGTTGTTCGTCGCCGCCGATGTCGCTGCGGATCGCCCCGTCGATCGGGCCGGCCATCTGCTGCTGGGCGTTGACGAAGCCTTCGGCCAGATCGACCTGATATCGCTCCGCGACGAAGCCCGCGAGATACTCATCGCGATACGGCACGACGGCCTTGAGGTCCCACGGGGCGATGTCCGTCGCCTGCTTGGGCGTGAGGGTCTTGCTGGCGCAGACGAGCAGGTCATCGAAGCGAACGTCGACGACGCCGCTGGCGGGGTACCAGCGGATGCGGCGCTGGCGCGTGGTCGTGTTGCCGGTGCGGACGGTGACGTAATACGCCTCGCCTCGATAGCCGGTGTATCGCGTGCGGGTGAAGGCGTCGTACGTCCAGTGCGGGACATAGAGGCCCTGCACCGCACTGTCGAGCTTGCCCTGGCGTTTCAGGGCGTTGGGCGCAAACCAGCGCGAGGCGAGCCACTGGCGAAACTGCCCGATCGCCTGATCGCGCGTCAACACGAAGGGGAGGATGCAGTTGGGCTTGATCGCCCGCGTGCACGCGCCGGTCAGCACAATGTTCGCCGAGCAATACGGGCAGGCGAGGCTCGTGATATTCGGCGGCGGCTGCACATCGGCCCCGCACGAATCGCAATGCACCGTCGGCAGTTCGTCGGTCGTCGCTTCGCTCTGGCGCTGCTGGATGTATTCGCTGAAATCGAGCTCTTCAACGCCCGGTGCATAGGGCGAGTCGCTCGCGTGCTGGCCCCCGGCCTCGGCGGCCGGTGCCAGTTCGTTTCGATGCTGGCAATACGGGCAGACCAAGGCCGTCGTGCCCGGGGCAAACTCCAACTTGGCCCCGCAGCGAGCGCATGGGAAGCGGCTGACCGTGCTGCGCAAGGCGCGGCGGCGGCCATTCGCCGGCGCATCAAAGACCGCTTCGGACTGGCCGTTGCCACCCGCGCCATCCACGCTCGGCGGCTCGCCATCCTCCGGCACACTGGGTGGCAGTGGGGGCGCGGGGGGCTTGGGCGGCGCGCCGGCAGGCTCGGTGGCGACGCGCACCGGCGAAGGTGCCGAGGGCGGGTTGGCGGCGAAGTTGGTGGGCACAGTGGTGAAGCAAGCCGCAGGTCAGACGCTCACATGACACACAACACGCAGCGATGGGTCAACGCACAGCGACGGTGCCATCGCCTCGCGATGACACGCCCCGCCCGTGCCCGCTCACTGCGGCATCGCCGGAGGCATCGGCGGCATGCCCGGCATCGGCGGCGGGCCAAACATGCCCGCGACATCGGGAATGCTCGCCGCGGCGGCCCAGGCGGGCATGCCTTCCTTCCACACCAGCGTCTCGCGCGTCACCGCGCCGGCGGCGATCTGCTGACGCACGACCTCCGCACCCACCGGCCCGATCGGCTGGCCGTTGGCGGCGTAGAAATACTGCACGGGCCGCGGCATCGCCGGGGGCGTGGCCGCGGCGGCGGCCTGCTGGGCCTGTTGGGCTTGGCCCATCGCGCCGCCGGCCATCCCGCCGATGGCGCCGCCCATCGCCCCGCCCAGGCCGATGCCGATGAAGCTGCCGGCGGTGCCGGGGTTCTTCGCCGCATCGCGAATCGCCTCGGCCGTCTGATACTGCGTGTAGCGATTCATATCCCCCAGCACGCCCATGCTGGAGCGCTTGTCCAGCGCGGCTTCGACCTCCGGCGGCAGCGAGACATTTTCGATCAGGAGATTGACCACTTCAATGCCGTATTCGGCCAGGCCGGTGCCGCTTGTGCCTGCCGCGCCGGCGGTGCCCGGCGTCGCAGCGCTGGGGGGGGGGGGGGTGCCGCGGACCTTTTCGGTGAGCAACTGGCCCATCTCGTCATACTTGCTGGCCAGGTCCAGAACGGGGATGCGGGCCTCGCCGATGGCGTCGCTGAAGCGTGCGACGATCATGTTGCGGACCTGGTTGTTGATCTCTTCGATGGTGAAGCGACCATCGGTGCCGACGACCTTGCGCAGGAACGCGCCGGGGTCGGTCACGCGCATGGCATAGGTGCCAAAGGCGCGCACGCGGACGGGGCCAAACTCCGGATCGCGGAGCATGACCGGGTTCATCGTGCCCCACTTCTGATCCGTGAAGGTGCGGGTGCTGACGAAGTAGACCTCGGCCTTGAAGGGTGACTCAAAGCCGTACTTCCAGCCCAGCAGCGTCGCGAGGATCGGAATGTTCT
>JALOQT010000052.1 GCA_025453375.1 Phycisphaerales bacterium
AGCGCCAGCGAGATGACGAACGTCATGCACAGGACCATGATCGTGACGAACAGCAGCGTGGCGTATTTCTTATCGATCTTGAACATGGGTGGCGTGGGGCTGCGAAGGTATCGGGGCTGGCAATCTGCGATTGGCGAGATGACTCACATCGCCAGGCGGCGCCTCGCGGCGTCGATGGCATCGGCGACTGGCTGCAGGCCCGTCGCACCCGGGACGCTGCGTTTGGCGAGCATCGCGTCGATCGTCAGGTGCTGGCGAATGTCTTCGCCGATGCGCGAGTCGATGGCCTGCATCTCCGTCATCGGCAGCGCGATGAGGCTTGTGCCCAGTTCCAGCGCTCGGCGCACCAGGCGGCCGCTGATGTGATGCGCATCGCGGAATGGTACGCCCTTGCGCACGAGATAGTCGGCCAGATCGGTCGCGGCGATCACGCCGTCGTCGGCGGCGGTGCGGCAGCGATCGCGATGGACCTTCATGCCATCGATGCAGGGCGGGATCATCTGCAGGCAGATCGCCAGTGTGTCAACCGCGTCAAAGAGCGGCTCCTTGTCCTCCTGCAGGTCCTTGTTGTACGCGAGGGGCAGGCCTTTGAGCACGGTGGCGAGGGTGACGAGCGAACCGAGCACGCGGCCAGACTTGCCGCGGATGAGTTCCATCGCGTCGGGGTTCTTCTTCTGCGGCATGAGCGATGAGCCGCTGGTGACGCTGTCATCCATCTGCACGAAGCCGAACTCCGTGGAGGAGTAGAGCACAAGGTCCTCGCCGAGGCGCGAGAGGTGCAGCGAGCACAAGGCGCACGCGCTGAGCGTCTCGAACGCGAAGTCACGATCGCTGACGGCATCGAGGCTGTTGGCGGAGATGCGGCCCTCGAAGCCAAGATCGCGCGAGAGTTGGACGCGATCGATGGCATACGCCGTGCCGGCCAGCGCCCCGGCACCGAGCGGCGACACGGCAGCCCGTTTGGAGGCATCGAGCAGGCGCTCGGCATCGCGATCCAGCATCGCGACATAGGCCATCGCCCAGTGGGCGAGGAGGACCGGCTGGCCGCGCTGCATATGCGTGTAGCCGGGCAGGACGGTCTTGGCGGCGAGCTCGCGCTCGGCGAAGGCGACGAGCGAACGCTGGGCGGCGCGGATGAGGTGGAGGAGGCCGTCGATCGCGCCGACGGTCCAGAGACGGATGTCAGTGGCGACCTGGTCATTGCGGCTGCGGCCGGTGTGCAGCTTCTTGCCGAGGTCGCCGACGAGGGCGACAAGCTCTCGCTCGACCCAGGAGTGGACGTCCTCGTCGGTCGTGGAGGCGAGGAGGCTCGGATCTGTCCGCACCTTGGCCAGCAGCGTGCCGAGTGCCTGTTCGAGCGTCGCAAGCTCGGCGCGAGTGATGACCCCTGCGCCGGCGATCGCCTTGGCGTGAGCGATCGACCCGGTGATGTCCTGCTCAACCAGCCGCCGATCGAACGGCAGCGAGTCGTTGAACTGCTTGAACAGCGCGGAGGTCGCGCCTTCGAATCTGCCGCCCCAAAGTGCCATGGTGATCTCCTGAAGGTTGAAGGCGGAAGGTCGAATGAGAACGCGAATGAAAGCTCTGTAACTACGCCGCTATCGAGGCGCACTCGATCGCTTCTTGGCGTTTCTGCTCATCGTAACCAAGATGGCCATCAGTTCTTCGGCCTCGGCCATCAAGGGCGAAAGTCGCGCGGGTTTCACTACTTGACTCTCGGCAAGCAATTCCATGAAGTAGATCGCTTCCTCCAGTTCCTGCTGAGCTTGGCCGAGTTTGCTGACAAACTCAGCATCCGACCGTGCACGAGCGGCTTCGCGATAGTTGGCACCGACCGATGTGCCACTTCGAAGCAGTTGATCTCCCAGAACCCGGCCGACACGAGATGACGGAAGTGCTCCAACGAGCGTGATAACACGAAGTGCGAACGCACGCGTTCGTGTCTTCATGTCGATCGGATCGCTCATGCGTTCATCATCCGGCTTGGGGCTTTTCATTCATCCTTCATCCTTCAACCTTCAACCTTTGCGCTGCAGCGCCGCAATCCGGCTCGGCAGGCTGAATAGCCGGATAAACCCACCAGCGTCCTTCTGGTCGTAGACCTCGTCCTTGCTGAAGGTCGCAAAGGCCTCGCTAAAGAGCGACTCCTTGGCACGGCGGCGGATGGTCGTCGCGGTGCCTTTGTAGAGACGCACGACGATCTCGCCGTTGAGCTTGGTGGCGATCTGCTCGAAGCTGGCCCACATGGCCTCGCGGATGGGGACGAACCACTGGCCGTTGTAGATCAGCGTGGCGAACTTCAGGGCCTGGGCCTGGCGATAGTGCAGCGTTTCGCGATCCAGCGCGAGTTCTTCCAGGCCGCGCAGGGCTTCCATCAGGACGGTGCCGCCCGGCGTTTCGTAGCAGCCGCGGCTCTTCATGCCGACGAGGCGGTTTTCGACGATGTCGACTCGGCCGACGCCGTGCTTGCCGGCGATGACGTTCAGCTTCGCCACCAGTTCGTGGCCCTTCATCTTGACACCATCAAGCGCGACGGGGCGGCCCTTGACGAACGTGATGCTCACATCCACCGGCGTGCTGGGTGCCTTGCGCGGGTCGGTCGTGAGCATCCAGATGTCATCGGGCACGGTGTTCCACGGGTTTTCCAGTGCCGCGCCCTCGTGGCTGATGTGCCAGAGGTTGCGGTCGCGGCTGTAGATCTTGCGGGCGGTGGCGGTGGTCGGGATCTTGCGATCGGCGAGGTACTTTAGCAGGTCCTCGCGGCCGCGCAGGTCCCAGATGCGCCAGGGGGCGATGACCTCCAGGCGCGGGGCGAGGGCGGCGTAGGTGCTCTCGAAACGGACCTGATCGTTGCCCTTGCCGGTGCAGCCGTGGCAGAGGGCCGTCGCGCCGATCTTCAGGGCGTACTCAACTTGCGCCTTGGCCAGCAGCGGGCGGGCGATTGACGTGCCCAGCAGATACTTGCCTTCGTAGACCGAGCCGCTGATGAGCATCGGGAAGCAGTAATCCTGCACGAACTCCTCGCGCAGGTCGGCGACGATGCAGTCGGTCGCGCCGCTGTCGATCGCCTTCTTCTCGACGCCCTTGAGCTCCTCGGTCCCCTGGCCGACATCGCCGACGATCGCGTAGACGTCATAGCCATAGTTCTCCTTCAGCCACGGAATGACAGCCGAGGTGTCCAGCCCGCCGGAGTAGGCGACGACGACCTTCTTGGCGGATGACGACGACGATGACGATGAACGCTTGGCCATGAGTGTGAATCCTGCTTGCAGGGTGCGGTGAGGGTGGGAGGGCGAGCCAGAGAATCACGAACTGAAACCCAGAGGTGATTTCTGGACGCGAATATACGCGCGCGGAGCGTGACTTCGATCGGGAAGCGTGCGGGAATCACAGTTGGCGAGTTTGGCCCGCCGGGCCTGCAAGTCCCGCGCCGAAGGTGGGCGGCGCGGCGGGGAAGTGCCGATACACTTGCAGTCTCTCAGCCCGATCGGCGTGATGGACCACGCCGCACACTACCTCGATGGAGCGATTGCCCATGTCACACGCCACCCGCGCCCCTCACTGCTCGATCTTCCTGACACTGCCCCTGGCGCTGGCGTGGGCGGCGTGCGTCGGCCCGATGACTTTCGCGCAGGATCGTGGTGGAGCAGAAACGCGTTCGACGGCGCAGGGGGCCAGCGAGGTCGTCGCGGTGCCCAAGCTTCGTGAGAACGCCGCGGCGATGCTGCTGGAGTTTGCCGAGCGCGGCACACCCGAGCAGCGGGCCAACGCACTCGAGGCCCTGCTGCCCATGCCCGCGCGGCTGGAGCAGCCCCTTCGCTCGGCGCTGCGGGCCAGCAGCCCGGGCGTGCGCGGGATCGCGGCGATGGTCGTCGGGCGCGGGCGGCTGAATCGGCTGGTCGACGCCGTGCGCCCGCTGGTCAATGACGAGTCGCCGCAGGTGCGGGCGTCGGCGATTTATGCGATGGCCAAGAACAACACGCGCGTTGATCAGACGCCGCTGGCGGACATGCTCGCGGGGGATTCTGTCGAGCTGCGGGCCCACGCGGCGTTCATACTCGGTGATCTGGGCAACGCCTCGGCCGCGCCGATGCTGATGGAAGCCAGCGGCGCGCCGGCGATCAAGGCTGACCCTGTGCGCGATCGGCTGATGCGGTTGCAGATCGCCGAGGCCCTTTGCAAGATCGGCCGCAACGAGGCAATCCACGAGATTCGCGCCGCGCTCTATCCGGCCCGCCCGGAAGACCTGGAGGCCTGCGCCCTGGCGGTGCAGATTCTCGGCCAGATCAAGGATGAGGCCAGCAAGGGCCAGGTCCGCAACTTGCTGCGAGAGAACTATGAAGCCGGCCAGCCGATGCCCATCGAGATTCGCCTCGCCGCGGCGATGAGCCTCGCCCGCATGGGCGAGGTTGAGCACACGGCCCTGGCGACGCGTTTTGTGGCCAGCGATGTCGCGGCCCAGCGCGCTCAAGCGGCGCTGGTGCTGGGCGAAAGCGGGGATCGTCAGTACCTCGCGACGCTGCAGACGATGATGGAAGACCGCGAGCCGCTGGTGCGCATCGCCGCCGGCGCGGGCATTTTGAAAATCACCGAAGGCGCCGGCCGCGGCCGCCAGTAAGCCTCTTCTTCCGTCCCCTTCGTCGCTCCGTCGCTCATCCCCTTCCCTCATGCCTACTCCAGCCTCGCCCACGTCGCCGACGATCTTCACCCGCATCATCCGCGGGGAGATTCCGTGCCATCAGGTCTATCGCGATGAGCAGGTGCTGGCGTTTCTGGACATCAACCCCATCGCCCCGGGGCACACGCTGGTAATTCCCATCGAGCCGGCGGCGACGATGGACGCACTGAGTGATGAATCCGCCGCGGCCCTCGGGCGCGTGCTGCCGCGCATCTGCCGGGCGGTGTGCGCTGCGACGGGGTGCGCAGATTACAACCTGCTGCAAAACAATGGTGCGGCGGCCCATCAGGCCGTCTTCCACGTGCACGTGCACATCATCCCCAAGCCCGCGCACGCCCACGGGCATGGCAGCGGCCTGGGCATCGACTGGCCCGCCCGCGCGATCGACCACGCTGCGGCGGCCGAACTGGCCAGACGCATAGCGACACACCTGTGACCCCCGTCGTTTGACGCGCGACAGTCACGCTCGCGCCATCGGGCACTACGATCACCCGTGTCCGTCTCGTCCCGGTAGCTCAGTTGGATAGAGCAGCCGCCTTCTAAGCGGCAGGTCGTGCGTTCGAATCGCACCCGGGACGCTTGAAGAGTTTTCACCACAGAGACACAGAGGTGGGGAGAAATGCAGGGAGTGGGGCAAGATGCAAGATGTACGAAGCGTCGTGCTTGCTGCGCACGAGCGCCATCGCGTCAATCGCATCATCGCGTCCCCCCAAACCCCACCCCCCACTCATCTCCGCCTTCTCTTCTCCCAACCTCTGTGCCTCTGTGGTGAACCTCTCTCCTCATGCGCCGCGATCCGTCAGCGTTGGATCACGATGCGGTCGCTGCGGCGTTGGGTCGGGTCATGCAGGCCCAGCCAGGGCATGATCCAGCGCCACGCCATCGCCAGCAGCAGCGTCGGGAAGCCGGTGTAGAGCGAACTGAGCAGCACGCCGATCATCGTCGGCCTCGCCAGGACGACATCCGGGTCGGTGATCGAGCGAGCCTCGAGCAAGAGTTGCCCGACGATCGCCGCCGCCGCCGCGACGGTGATGCCCAGCACCGTGATCGTCACACTGTTGCGGACGAACAGGAACCCGCGCAGCACATACACCAGCCCGCCAGCCGCCAGAAAGCCCAGCGCCCGCGGCCCGATGACCACGATCGACTCGCCCGCGCCGACCGGCGCCAGCGGCGTCGTCACATCCAGCAGCAGCCCCGCGATGAACGCGAACCACAGCAGCGGCACCAGCGGCGCATACGCCGCGACACACACCACCAAAGCCATCACCACCGACGGCGCGGCACTGCCGGCGATCGTCAGCGACCCGCGCACGCCCAGCTCCACCGCCAGGGCCAGATACAACAGCAACGCCGCGGCGGGCCAGTTCATGGGCGACGCCCCCCAGCATCTAGACCGCCGCCCATCGCCTCAGTCGTCAGCATGATCGTCACTTCCTGCAGGCTCTGCGGCTCAAAGCCGGGGCGGACGATCACGATCGGCCGGCCGTTGTCCGCCCGCTCGACGCGCTCGACGGTGCCGATGACCAGCATCTGCGCCGCCCGCGGCCAGGATGGATCGCTCAGCCGCACCGTCATGCCCACGCGCACGTCCGGCTCCAGGCGGCCCTCGGGCAAACGCAGGGCATAGACCACGCCGCGCAGGCGCCCACCGGCGATCCCAATCAACTGTGTGCCCAGTGCCAGTGCATCAGGCGTGCCGGCCCGCAGGGCTTGCGGGTCGAGCTCATCGGGATAGATCGACCCGCGGATGACCCCCGCGCTCGGATCGGTCATCACGCGAATATCCGCCACGCCGCCGCGCGCCCCGATCACGCGGCCAACGAGATTCACCCCCTCATGCACCGCGACATCCCCTGGCCCGACGGCAATCGTCGCCCCCGTGCTGTCCCTCACACCACCGGTGCGGACCATCAAGATCGACGCCCCGCCGGCGGCAT
>JALOQT010000053.1 GCA_025453375.1 Phycisphaerales bacterium
GTGCTTCGTGTGAGATGCGTTGTGATGACGAGCACTTCACTGGCGGGTGGGGTGCACGGCATGAAATGCCGTGCCACGAAGAGAGTCGAGAGCGGCAACCAAGCCGCGCGTTTCTTCCCCTTCGTCGCTGCGTCGCTCCGTCGCTTCTGGCGACGGGCTTACTCGCCGACGGCCCAGCGCCAGAAGCCGTTGACGGTGGCTTTGCCGACGATGTCCTTGACCTTCTTGCTGGGGTCGATGACGTAGGGCTGCTCGAGGAGGGCGACTTCCTCGAAGAACTTGCGCATGCCGCCTTCGACCATCTTCTCGGCGATTTCCTGGGGCTTGCCCGATTCCATGGCCTGCTCGAGGCGGAACTTGCGCTCCTTCTCGACGATCTCCGCCGGGACGTCGCTGGGGTTGACGCCCTTGGGGCTGGGCACGGCGGCGACGATGTGCATGCAGATCTGGCGGAGGGCCTCGTCGCTGATCTCGCCGGTGACCTTGACCAGCGCTCCGGTCTTGCCGTCGTGGTGGACGTACTGGCCGAACTTGACGCCCGGGCCGCCGGCGACGTGCTGGCCGCGGGCGAGACTGATCGTCTCGCCGGTCTGGATGCGGATGTTGTCGATCGCGCTGGCCTCGGCGCCGGCGGGGGCGTAGGCACCGGCGGGGGCCTTGAGGGCGGCGTTGGCGAGCTGCGTCGTCAGGTTGACAAACGCGTCGTTCTTGGCGGTGAAGTCCGTGTTGGCGCGAAGCTCGACGATGCTGGCCGAGGCGGCGCCGATGGCGATGGCGACGCGACCTTCGCCGGCGGGCTTGTCACCCTTGGAGTCGAGCTTGCCCTTCATGGACTTGCGGAGGATGTCCTCGGCCTTGGCCATGTCGCCGCTGGCCTCGACGAGGGCTTTCTTGCACTCCATCATCGAGAGGCCAGTCTGGTTGCGGAGCTTCATGACGACGGCAGCGGAGATTTCCATAGATACACCTTTCTGAATCAGAGATGAGCCGCGAGGACGTGCCAGCCGCGGCGGGATCGGGGGCTGAGAACTGGGGCCTGAGAACTGGGGCCTGAAAACTGGGGGCTGAGAACTGGGGGCTGAGAACTGGGGGCTGAGAACTGGGGGCTGAGAACTGGAAGCTGAAAACTGGAATCCGGGAACTGAGCCATGCTCTTCGACTTGTCCGCATCGACGGGCGTGCGGCCCGCCGACGAATCGGCATCGAGCGAGATCATCGCGCGACGCCGGGATGGTTCTGTCTATCCACACTCGGCCCGGCTCGGCTCCGCTCGGCCAGGCTTGGCGACGCCTTGCACAACGGTTGCGATGGTAGACCACAGGGGCTGGGGGACTCAGGGAAGAAGGGCTGATTGGCTCGACTCGGCGCCGGGATTCGCCGGCGGTGGTGAGTGAGCGTTTCATGTCGTCTTCATTGACGCCGCGAGGGTGTGCACCTGGCACTTTCGACGCGCTCATGCAGACGCGGCTCATTCCCTGTGCCCCTGCGCCCCTGTGGTGGAGCGCCGGTTGCGTGACGTGGGCGGACCAGCGTGGGCTTAGCCCTGCGCTGCCGGGGCTTCGGCCGGGGCGCCGGCCGTGTCATCGGCGCGGAACTGGCTGCGGCGGCTGCGGCGTGGACGATCGCCACCAGGACCGCCGGGGCCACCTTCGCCACCTTCGCCGCCGCCCGGGCCACCGGGGCCACGCTGCTCGCCGGCCTGGTTCATCGCGCGGGCCTGCTTGCCCTCGGCGATCGCCAGGCACAGCTCGCGGATGACCACGTCGATCGAGCGCATTGAGTCGTCGTTGCCCGGGATGGCGATGTCCGCCAGTTCGGGATCACCATCGGTGTCGATGAGGCAGACCGTCGGGATGCCCAGCTTGCGGGCCTCGCGGATGGCCGAGAGTTCGCGCTTGGTGTCGATGATGACCAGCGCGCCGGGGAGCTTGTCCATCCCCTTGATGCCCGAGAGGTTGCGGCGCATCTTGTTCATCTCGCGGCGGAGCTGGCTCTCCATCTTCTTGGAGTATGACGCGAAGTTGTCATTGGCCTCGATGCCCTCAAGCTCCTCGAGGCGCTTGAGACGCGAACGGATCGTGCGGAAGTTCGTCAGCGTGCCACCGAGCCAGCGCTCGATGCAGTAGTGCATCTTCACATCGCCGACGCGCTGCTCCAGCACGCTGCGGGCCTGACGCTTGGTGCCGACGAAGCAGACGTCCTTGCCGTCGGCGACGATGCGCGACAGGAACTTCTTGGCCAGGAGCAGGCCCTTGACCGTCTCCTTGATATCGATGATGTGGATGCCGTTGCGCTTGCCCCAGATGAACGGGGACATCTTGGGGTTCCACGACGCGGAACGCTGCCCGAAGTGAATACCCGACTCGACAAGATCCGCGACCAGTTGATTGGCCATAAGACACGATTCCTTTCAGCGACACCGGCGACGCTCGACTCAGCCGGCAGCAACAGCCCACAGGCCATCACCACCCGCGCGACGCCCAAGGGCGCTTCACGCAACACTGCACGCAGCCCGGCCCTGCCACACGGCAAGACCCTGACCGACCCGGGCTGAGCTCCCGGACGGGGAAGTGTAGGCGGGGGGGCGGGGGCGGGGGGGCCGCCTGCGGCGAGGGATCAAGGGAGAGGGGATCGAGGGATCGAGAGGACGCGGTGCCGCGTGGGGGGTGGGGGGTGGGGGGCGCCGCGAGGCTGCATCTCTCTGCTTGATGCCCAGCCTGTTCGGACCCCGTTCGCAATTCCTCAATGAAAACCCGCCCCACGCCCCCGAAAACGCCACTTTTGCCGCCACACGTCCGAGAAATGAAGAGCCGTTTGCGATGTTCTTGGGCAAGAAAGTCATTTTCTTGGCCAAGAGAACGACTTTCTTGGCCAAGAACATGGTTCTTTTGGGCAAGCGGACGGTTTTCTTGGGCAAGACAATGACTTTCCTGGCCAAGTGCGCGGCGTTCTTGGGCAAGAAAATCCACAACCTGGGCAAGCGGACCGTTTCCTTGGCCAAGAAAACGGCCGCTGTCGCCCCCCTCGGCCTGCCTGAGCACTCCAACACCCACCCACTGAAGCCCCGGCCAAGGCCGCGGGTCTGTGGTGCCATGCTGCCAGTCAGACTTGACTCCATCGGCTTTGGTTAGGTAGACTCCTTAGGCTTCGATGGGCATCCCACCCCCCAAAACTGGTATCGTTCTACGACTTGAAGCACTAGGTGCTCCGGGTGGGAGAAAGAGATGGAGAGATCGCGACTCGGGCGAATTATTCGAATGGGACGGCCTGCACGGCCACTGGGAGGTCTACACGAAGAGGGGCTACCATTCATCCGTCCAGGATGTGGATGGAAAGTTCGTTGGTGGGCCGGTAAAGGGAAGGAGGATCGATGTCTAAGACCAAGAACTACGTCGAACGCTGCCTTTCCGGTGACGCGAGCCTTGAGGACCTCGACGATGCCATCCAGGAGTGGCATGAAGCGGAGACTTCGCTCGAGATATGGGACTTCTTGGGGATGACCAAGGACGAATACGCGCGAATCTGTGAGGATCGTCGAATGCTCCGTCTAGTCATCCGGAGCCGGCATTTACGGGTTCCGATGAGCATGAAACCCTTGGACCTGGCGGTGGCCGCGCGGTCCGCTGACGTTAGTGAACGTGAGGTTATTCAAACGTGGCTCCAGAAGACTGGTCGTTCATAAAGGCGCCTGAGAGGCGATTGGCAGCGAGGTTGGTTGCCAAGCATGGACTTGTCCCACCAGTTGATGTCCTCTCCTTGTTGAAGACATACGCGGACGTCGAGTTTGTAGATCTCCCCACGGAAGCGGACGCCTATCTCCTCTATGAGGACGAGAAACGTCGGCGCCCACTTGTGCTTGTTAGCAGAAACAAGTCGAGCAACCGTCAGAGGTTTACGCTAGCACATGAGCTCGGCCACCTAGTGATTCCTTGGCATATTGGTGAACTCAACTACACGCAGAACGGAAGCAAGAGCACGATGGAAGTTGAGGCTGATTCATTCGCCTCGGAGCTTCTCTTGCCTTCTCTCTGGATTAGGAACGTCGTCGAATGCCAAGCAACCTTGGAAGATCGCATTCGCGTTGCGCTTACCGCAAACTGCTCGATGATTGCCACGGCGATTGCGATCTCTTCTGCGGGATCCCCCGGTAGCGTTCTGGCAATCTCGTCCGAAGGCGTCGTCAAGTGGAGCAGCATTACAAGCGGCAGTATCACCGCGTCTCCGCCATTGGGATCGAGAATTTCAAACTGGACAGCGACTAACCCAAGTTGGACGATTGGTAACATCGAACGCGGCACTGAGACATTTTGGTGGTTCCGATGGCCACAACACACTGCCCATACGGTAACCCGAACTGCAAAACAGATCTTCGATACAATCGCAACCGGAAAGACTGCCAAATCAACTGCCGAGGCCTGGACGTACTTTTGCGCCGTGACGGGTGGACTATCAGGAAAGCAATCTTCGAGTCTCGGCAGCGTCGACCAACTCTACTCGCAGTTCAAGCTCCGTTTTCAGCAAGCATCTCGGGTACCAAGTTGGCTCACAAGCCATCCACGATTTGACGGGTTGCTATCGGCCCGCTCAAAGGAACTTTGGTCCAAGAAGAAGTGATGACGTTGGCGACAACTGGAGTGCGGGACCGTGGCATTGAAGCCCCGAGGCCTTGACCGGGACTCCAGTGGTGCGTGCGCGTGTGGGTTCGCACGCCGCAAGCCACAATCGGCACCGAAGCCCGCGGCCAGCCTCGGCACGCTGCGGCGTTCCATCGGACGGGGGCCGTGGCACTGATTTGACTGGAGAATGCACCAGTCACATCCATGGCACGGCAGTAGCACACACCTGACCTGACCATTCCAACACCCACCCACTGAAGCCCCGGCCAAGGCCCCGGGTCTTCAGTGCCACGCTCCCCCTTCACTTACGGGCAGCCCTGGAAGTACCTGCCCAGGAAGACGATGATGTCGTCGGCGGTCAGCTGGCCGTCGGCGCCGATGGACTGGTTGGGCCCGGCGATGTCCGAGGGGCCGCAGGGTGAGGAGGTGCAGCTGATGGTCATGCTCACGTTGCCACCAACCGAAGTGATAAAGCCGCCGACGCGGATGAGGTAGCGGTTGCCGGCGGTGGCGGAGAAGGTGGCAAACGAGCGCAGGCTGTTGGGGTTGCAGACCGCTGAGTCGTCGTTGCCGGCGATGGCGGTGTTGGGGGCGGTCGGGCAGGTCGCGCCGTTGTAGATCGCGACCTTGGTGTCAAAGCCCGACGCGCACATGTTGACCGTCACGGTGCCGCTGCACGTGGCGGTGTAGCTGAACCAGACATCCTGGTTGACCTGGAAGTCACCCGAGCCAAAGCCGATGGTGTTCTCGACGGGCCCATCGGTGGTGGCGCCGACGGTGCTGAAGGTGAAGGTGCCGTTGCCGATCGTCGCGGCCCCGGCGCAGGCGTTGCTGGCCGGTGTGCCCGCCAAGGTCAGCGTGGCGGCGTTGCTCAACACGGCGACGTTGCCGCAGGAGTTGGAGATGATGCACTCGTACGAGGCCACATCCGCGGCCTGCACGTTGCTGAGCGTGAGCACCGGCGTGCCGGCGCTGGGGTTGGTCACGGTGCTGATCGGCACGCCGTTCTTGCGCCAGAGGTAGGAGGGCGTGCCGCCCGCCGACTCGACCGCCGCGACGCCGAACTGGATGGTGCCGGAGATCGACGCGACCTGCGAGAGCGGCTGCAGGACGATGCTGGGCGTGGGCGCGCCGGGCTGATAGCGGGCGATGTTGCTCGCGGCCAAACCACCGGCGGTGGTGAACGATCCGCCCACGAGCGCGTCCCCACCGGGCAGGACCGCCAGGGCGTCGACGGCGAAACTGAATGTGCTCGTGACCCCCGATCCGAGCGCCGACCACGCGCTCGTGTTCGGATTGAGGCGGGCGATACGGCTCGCCGGCACGCCCCCGGCGCTGCTGAAGGTCCCGCCCACGAGCGCGTCTCCACCCGGAAGCACCGCCAGGGCGCGGACCTGGTTGTCCGTTCCCGCTCCGAGCGCCGACCAAGCGTTCGTGTTCGGATTGACGCGGGCGATGCGACTTGCCACGACGCCCCCGGCGGTGCCGAAGTCCCCGGCCACGATCACATCCCCGCCGGGCAGGACCGCCAGGGCGCGGACGCTGCCGTTCACTCCCGCTCCCAGCGCCGACCAAGCGTTCGTGTTCGGGTTGACGCGGGCGATCCTATTTGCCGCGACACCCCCGGCGCTGGTGAAGAATCCGCCCACGAGCACGTCCCCACCGGGCAGGACCGCCAAGGCGTTGACGGTGTCGTTCGTGCTCGTTCCCAGCGCCGACCACGTGCCGGTGCTCGGGTTGAAGCGGGCGATGTTGTTCGCCGCCACGCCCCCGGCGCTGGTGAAGGCCCCGCCCACGAGCACATCCCCACCGGGCAGGACCGCCAAGGCGTTGACGACACTGAATGGGCCGGTGATCCCCGATCCGAGCGCCGACCAGGTGCCGGTGCTCGTGCTAAACCGGGCGATGTCGCTCACCGCCACGCCGCCAGCGCTGGTGAAGGCCCCGCCCACGATCACATCTCCACCGGGCAGGACA
>JALOQT010000375.1 GCA_025453375.1 Phycisphaerales bacterium
GCGCGGCTTGTCGCGGGCGCTGATCGTTCACTCTGCGCGGGCTTTGGCCCCGTCGATGGAACCGTCGGCGTCCAGACGCGCATGGATCACGCCGCACCGATGGGTATCGGTCCGTGCGTCGCCCGGCCGGACGATTGACGCTTTCCTTTGGAGCCCAGCCCGTGAAGACCTTCCGCATCGCGAGCCTTCTGACCTTCGCCCTCGCCGCCGGTTCAATGACCAACCTCACCTTGGCCACCGATGCCAAGGTCCTCGCCGAAGCCCGCGAGCAGGTCAAGGACTATGTCCACTACGTCCGCATCGCCCGCTATGACCTGGCCAAGAGCTTCGGTCAGGCCGTGCTGGACAAGATGGCCGCCCCCTTCGGCAAAGTCGAGGGCGACGCCGCGATCGACCCCGCCGAGTTCGCCAAACTCATCGACGACGCCGGCGAGGCTGGCCGCTTTGAGGACTCCTCCTCCCGCGGCATGCGCATCGCCGACATCGAGTCCGTCAGCACGCAGCTCGCCCGCGCCTACGAACTGGGCAAGCAAGGCTCCGCCCGCGGCGCCACGAGCATCGACGAAAACATCAACCTCCTCACCGGCACGCAGCGCCAGCGCCTCGTCGCCCGTGAGCGTCTGGCCGAGGCCGGCGAATACGCCATGCCCCAGTTGCTGGCCGCCCTGATGAACCAGAGCAACCCAACGCTCCGCGCCGAGGTCCGCCAGTTGATGGTGGACATGGGCCGACAGGCCGCCCGCCCGCTGCAGAGCGTGCTGGGCTCGCTGGACGCGGGCACGCAGGAAGTCGTCGCCGGCATTCTGGGCGACATTCCGATGACCACCAGCATCCCCTACCTCTATCAGCTTGCCGCCTCGGGCAGCACCGACGGTGCCCGCCGCGCTGCGACGCTGGCGATCAGCAAGCTCTCTGGCGGCGGGTTTGTGGGCAACGCCGATGTCGCGGCTCAGTTCCGCACCGTCGCCGAGCAGTACCTTGCCGAGGCCGAAAGCCTCACGCCCTTCCCCAAGGAGCCGACGCAGACCATCTGGGCCTACGACGCCGCCGCAGGCCTGACCGGCACGCCGGTCAACACCGCTGTCTTCCATGAGACGATGGCGATGCAGACCGCCAAGCTCGCGCTGAAGGCCAACCCGGCCGACAAGCAGGCCCTGGCCACGTGGATCGCCGCCGACTTCCAGCGCGAGATTCAGACCCCCGCCGGCTACGCCCATCCGATGATGGCCGACCGCGCCGATGCGATGTTCTACGCCTCAGCCGCCGGCAGCGATGTGCTCCAGGCTGTCCTCGCCCGCGGCCTGGCCACGGGCAACGTCGCCATGGCCCGCAAGGCGATCGAGACGCTCGGCAAAACCATCGGCCCGGCGCAGCTTTCCAGCGCTGCTTCTGAGCGCGTCGTCCCGATCCTCGCCTCGGCCGTGCGCGATGCGGGCGTCAAGAACGCGCTGGTCATCAGCACTGATGGCGAGCGTGCCAACGCGATCAGCCAGGCCCTCCGCACCGCTGGCTACACGCTGCTCAGCCCCGCGTCGGACATCGCCGGTGCCGACGCCGCCGCTGCCGCCGTACCGGGTGTGGACCTCGTCGTCACGGCCCTCGGCCCGGTGGCCACGGGCGAGACGGTCAAGGCCCTCCGCAGCAGCCCGCGCTTCAGCGCCAGCCCCGTGCTGGCGATGACTGACGCTCAGGGCCTCGTCGATCTTGGCCGCGACTTTGATCGCGACTCGATGGTCCGCCTCACCCGCAGCGGGATCGACGCCGCCGCAATGACCGAAGCAGTCAACCAGCTCACCGCCGCCACCGGCGGCGCCGCGCTGACGGCCGACGAAGCCTCCGCCCGCAGCACCAAGGCCCTGGCCGCTCTGCGGGATGTCGCCCTCTCCGGCTCCTCGGCGATGAACGTCGCCGACGCCGCCGGCCCGCTCGTCGCCGCCCTCGGCGCCGACAAAGCCGACCTCCGCGGCATCGGCAGCGTCTTGGCCGTCATCAACAGCCCCGATGCCCAGCGTGCCCTGGTCGACACCGCGATGAAGGCCGAAGGGGACAACATGACCGCCCTGCTGGCCAACGCCGCGGAAAACGCCCGCCGCTTCGGCAACCTGCTGGGCGACAGCCAGGTCCGCGCTTTGGCCGACCTCGCCTCCAAGCCCACCGCCCCCGGCGCCACCGCCGCCAGTACGCTGCTGGGCGCCCTGAACGTCAGCGGCGACCGCGTCGTGCCGATGATCCTGGGCAAGTAATCAGGCCAGCCCTCGCTCGCGTCACGCACGCGCGTCACGCAGACGAGAGATTCAGCGTCTCGCCTTAGCCCAATCAGGTCATGCTCACCCAACCGCCGCACGCCCCACGTGCGGCGGTTTCACATCCGCACCGACGCCGCGTGGGGCAGGTTTTCAAACTGCCCGGAGACAAAGCCCAGAAATCACGCCCCAAAACCAAGCCCCCGAGAAAGTCTGTCCACCCCCCCACTCCCCACCAATCCACCACCTCACCCAACCCTTGCGATTCCACCACATGCTGGTACACTCAAATCAGAACAGCCCAGCGAGAGGCCCCGGCCCGTCCACGCCGCGGCACCCTCGGCGGGCACGCAACACATTCAACCAACAAGGAGAATCCCATGGGCTCTGTATCCACCCGCGACATCCGCAACGTCCTGCTCTGCGGCTCGCAGTTCTCCGGCAAGACGACCCTCATCGAGCGGATGCTCGCACACACCAAGACCATCGCCAAGATGGGCTCCATCGCCACCAAGGACACCGTCTGCGACTACGAGCCTGAAGAAAAGTCCCACGGCCACAGCCTCGCCGCACACCGCCGACAACTCGTCCGGTCCGGGGGAGAGCTTCATCAGCGCCCCTCCCACCGACATCGTCACCTGCCCGTCCATCGGCGTCAGCACCCACCAC
>JALOQT010000054.1 GCA_025453375.1 Phycisphaerales bacterium
GTTGCCCTGCGGCACCAGCACGTAGCGAACCATGCCATCGGTGAAGACCGCCTGGATCGGCACCGTGAGCGTCGCGGGGACGCGGTCGAGCAGGATTTCGGCCTCAGCCCGCATGCTGGGCTTGAGCAACTGCTGATAGTCCGAGTCGTCGAGCTTGATCTTGACGGTGTATTCGCGCAGGTTGGGGTCGCGCCAGCCGCCGCTCTCGGCCAGCACGCCGACGGAGAGGACCTGGCCGTTGATCGAGCGGCCGCCCAGCGCGTCGACGCGGATCGTCGAGGCCATCCCTTGGCGGACGCGCCCGGCGAGGCTCTCGTGAATTCGGACCGAGGCGACCATCTCGCTTGTGTCGGGCAGGACGATGAGGGACTGATTGCGCGTCACCTGGCGGCCGACATCCAGGGCCGCTTCGTTGCCGCCGCCCCAGCGGTCGCGGTTGAGGCTCGTCGCGTAGACGACCAGGCCATCGATCGGGGCCTTGATGACGGCGCCGGCGAATTGTTCGCGCAGTTTGGCGAGATTCTGCTCGCGCAGGCGCAGTTGCTCGCGCCGATTGGCCAGCTCGGCCTGGCGGCTGGAAAGCTGGCTTTCGCCGGTGCGACGGACGCGATCGAGCTTGGCCTGGGCCTCCTCGACGGCGCTGTTCTTGATCTTCTCGTCCTTGCCGAACTGGATATCTTCGTAGACGCGCTTGTTGAGCTCGGCGGTTTTGAGATTCGCCTCGGCCTCGAGATAGGCCAGCTCGTCACGCTTGAGTTCGTCAGTCGACAGGAACCCCTCGGCGGCGAGGGTCTTGGCACGCTCGAAGCGGTCCTTGAGACGCGTCACCTCGCGATTGGCGCGGTCGAGGGCCAGGTCGAGGCTCTGGCGGCGGCTCTTGACGTCGCCCTCCAGCCACTGGCGAAGTTCGAGCTTGGCGACTTCGACATCGAGCGTCGCCTGGCGGATGGAGCTTTCGTTGTCGGAGATCTGAATCGCGACCTGGTTCTCGCCCACCGCGACATCGGCGCGAGCCGTCTCGACGCGGAGCTGCTCTTCGGAGAGTTGGCGTTCGATCTGCTCGCTGTTGAGGCGAACCAGCACATCCCCGGCGCTGACGCGTGAACCTTCGCGGACGATTTCGGTGATCGTCGTCGGCTGCTCCAGCGGGTTGCGGATCTCGACTTGGCGGGCGGCTTCGAGTTCGCCCGTCGCGGTCGTCGTCACGTCAAAGGGCATGACGGTGGCGATGGCGATCTCGGCCGAGCCGGCACGCGGAGGCTCACTGGGGCTGGAGCGGGCGGCGGGGGCCGCGGGCGCCGCCGCAGCCGGGGGGCGGCCGGCGGGGTTGGTGCCTGCGTTTGCACCGCCGCCGGCGGGTTGAGCCGCGCGGGCGGAGAGAGATGGCATGACCGAGGCGATCGCCGAAGCCACGATGATCGCGGCGGCGAGATGGACACGCTGAGCACGGGTATTCACGACCAATGGTAGTGACCGCCGCGAGCCGGGAAGGCCCGCCCACTGTGCCGCCAGCGAATGATGAAAGGCGGACCCCCGCGAAGGGGGCCGCCCGAAGAAGACGTAAATGAGACTTCGAAATCAACTGGCACTTAGGCGCGGCGACGGCGAGCCGCCACCAGCCCGCCCAGGCCCAGCAGCGCGGCAGCGCCGGGGGTCGGGACGAAGTTCAGGTTGAACTGCGTAGTGATGAACGCCGTCGGGTTCAGGAGGGTGGTGTTGCTGAATGAGTAGGTCCGGTTGATGCTGACACCATCGAGGCCGAGCGAAGAGGCGATGCTCGGCGACCCGGATGCGACACCACCAAACTGACCGACGGCGACGAAGTACTCACCGGCGTTGAAGAGGCTGGCGAAGCCGTCGCGACCGTCATAGGTCGAACCGGCGGCGCCATACGGACGAGTGCCTGCGGTTGTGCTGGTCGCACCGAACGTCAGGAGCGAGAGGTTGCCATTGGCATCGTCATCATCGGTGCCGACCAGCGCGAGCTGGCCATTGGACTGGCGATAGAAGATGTGAATTTCGCTGTCATCCGTGCTGGTCGAGTTAGCGTTGACGTTGGTGTCCAGGTCCAGCAGGAAGTTGGCGATGGAGTTGCCGGAGTTGCCCAGCGAGAAGCGGAACCACTGGAGCGGCGCAGCAGCGCTGGTCACGACGGCGGGGGAGTTGTAGGTGAAGGGGCCACCCGCATCGATCTGGCCGAGGTCGGTGAATGACGCGGGGGCGTTGGGGCCGGTCACGACATTCGACGGACCGTTGACATTGACGACGGGGTTGAGCACGACGCGCACGTTGGACCACAGGGCATTCGTGCCGCCAAAGGTCTGGCGATAGTTGACGAACAGCGGAGCCGAGCCACCAGCGTGGCCGCCGGTCAGCGATCCGGTCCAGAACAGGTTGGGAGTCGTGATCGATGAGGCGAGGGCGCCAATGGGGCCGGAAGTAGTGTTGCTCGCGCGGACGATATTGCCTGCGCCATAGATCGGCGTCGAGCCAGTGCCGGAGCCAGCGGTCGTCGAAAGCGTCGAGCGACCCTCGTTGGTCCACTGCAGCGACCCGTCATTCGGCGGCAGGGCGCCGTTGACGGCGGTGTAGTCGTACGCGATGAGGTACGACGTGTAACTTGCAGCGGGGATCGAGCCACCGGCGAGGGCGACGAGATCCTGGCTGCGCCAGAGCGTCGTCGTCGCGGCGGGCGACGGGTTGAACGCCGGGAAGGCGTACTGGGCCTGGGCGGCTGAGACGGCAGCAGATGCGGCCAGACCAGCAACAAACAACGAACGAGCGGATGACGTTAGACTCTCCTCCAAAATCACTCAAGACCACACCGGACGACCCGTTAGAGTCGACTGCACAAAAAGTGCGAACCTCCACCCCACAAGGGAATGGCGGACAGGGAACCGGCAGTTGGGATCTCCTCTCGACTGCAAAGAAAGTACGCCTTGAGAACCCAGGCTTGTCCACAAAAGAGGAAAGAATCGGCGCACATTCTTCTTCGCGGAAGCTCGCGGCGGTGTCCCTTGATCCTCATAATCCTCGTTTTGACGTGTCTTTGCACTGCTCACCCCACACATTCGCCAGAACCTGCCCAAGCAACCGCGCATGGGTCGCTGCATCGCACAGGGGTGAAGCTTGGAACTGCGAGCGGAGCGTCTGGTGAGCCTCGGCGAGGCGAGTGCGATTATCGGCGGGGGTACAGGCGACTGTTACGAACTCGACCTCTTGACTGTGCGGCAAACTGCGGGACGCCTGCGCTGCGAAGCAGCGAAAGACCGACGCGCGACGCGTGTGAATCGCCAGCAAGGCTGACCACCGGCACACTCATGAGCAGGGCCTCGCACGCCGTCGTCGTGCCGTTGTCGGGGAATGGCTCGATGAACGTGGCGACCGAGTGCGACTGACGATCAAGCAAACCCGGGCCGAGGCGGATCGTGCGATCGGGATTCGGATCGGTCTGCACCTTGGCAGGGGATTCGGAGATGGTTTGGGTGAGGAGTCGGCCGAAGTTTTGGTGGACTTGCAGCACGCGCTGGCGCGGAGAAGTGTGTGAAGCGTTGTGACAGAAGCACGCAAGTTCGGCAATGGCAAGGTTCGTTGGCGCATCGAGCGGTGACGTCCGTCGAATCCAGCGCCACGAACGGATCGGCGATCGTCAGGACATCTTCGAATCGACCGGCTGATTCGTGGATCGAGCAGAGGTTGCGCAGCGCCTCGGCATTATCTTGCCTGGCGACGAGCACGCGGCCTGCAGTTGCTGCATCATCGCGGGACTTGGGCCGGCGGTGGGCTTGGGCATAGCCCGTATCGTCGGCTGGAAAGGCGTGCCAGTCCAGCCGCCTTGGAACGGAGTGGGCCTAAGCCGGCGGATTATCCGCGGCCGAGGGCCAGCAGTTCGCGTGGGCGTTTGGAGAGCAGGCCAAGGGCCGAGGGCAGGGCGGCGGCGAGGGTGATGGCGGTGACAACCAGCACGCTCCAGCCCATCGCGACCCAGGGGGGGCGGACGGCGAACTCGATGCCGATGCTTGAGGCGGTGACGACCTGCCCGCCCCAGGCGCCTTGCAGGCCCAGGGCGGTGCCCAGGATGGCGGCGGCGATGGCGATGATCAGCCCCTCGCCCAGGACGAGCCGCGCGAGCATGCCGCGCGATGCGCCGTTGGCCCGCAGCACGCCAAACTCGAAACTTCGTGCCCGCACGCCGGCGACGATGACGTTCGCCACGCCGAAGCAGGCGACAAGCATCGCGCCGATAGCGACCAGCGAGAAGACGCGCAGGGTGCCTTCGAGCATGGTGCGGATTTCGGTTTTCATGGCCGTCGCGGTGCCGCCGGCGAGGATGCCGGTGCCGCGGAGGTTGCGAATCGCACGCATGGTGTCGTCCGCATCGACACCGGGGTCAAAGGCGATCTGCACGAGGTTCACACTGTCGTTGCCGAAGCGGGAGATGAGATCGCTGCGCGAGCCGAAGACGGAATTGACCGCCTGATCGACGTAATTCTCGCCGATGTCGAAGAACTTGCTGGCGATATCCAGCCCCGGGCTGGTGACGACGCCGACGATCTGGAACTGGTGGCCGATGCCCTGGTGCTTAAGGGTGATGGTGTCGCCCACGCCCAGGCCGCGCGTGACGCGGAACTCTCTGGCAACGATGACCGCCCCGCCTCGCAGCAGCGCGGCTTTAGCGGTCTGCAAGTCACCCTCGATCCACTGCACGCGCGTCATGGCGAAGAACGGCTCAGGCTCGAAAGCGAGGAAGGTGGTGCGGTAGCGTGTCAGGCCATCAATGCCGAAGGCGTCGGTCTCGACGTTGAAGAGCGTCACGGCAGTCGCGTCGGCGACGCCTGGCACCTTGCGCACGCGGTCGGCGACATCTGGCCGCAGGCTCAGGCCGGTGACGAAGGCGTCGGGGAATGAAAGTTGGTCGAGCCAGGAATCCAGCACGCTTTTGCCATTGGTCCAGATGCTGATCAGCAGCGAGAGGCCGAGCATCATGCTGCCGGCGGTGAGGCCCGAGCGGACGGGCGTGCGGGTGACGGCGCGGGTGAGGATCGTCGCGCCGACGCGCGGGCTGCGGCCCAGGCGCAGCAGCGGTCCGACGATCGGCCCGAGCACGACGGCGACGCCGGAGGTCAGCGGCACGCTGAGCAGGAAATAGCCCGTCAGCACCGCGGGGGCGGCCAGCGGGGCATAGAGCCAGAAGAACGCGTCGGCGTTGGTGGGCGAGACGATCGGCCAGCCGCGCGTCGCGACGATCGTGGCGTGCAGGCCGATCAGCAGCAGACCGATGACCAGGCACAGGACCATCGCGCGGCGGGAGAGCGAGCGGGCCCGCGCGGCCAGGCCAGCCATCGGGCTGACGCGGCTGGCAACCCACGCGCTATACCCCGCGCCGACCATTCCCGCCAGCACGCTGCCCAGCACGCCCGCCAGCACGCCGGAGAGTGAGAAGACGAACCCTGCGGGCAGTTGGTCGGGAAATGAGTTGATCAGCCACCACGCGCCGAGCAGGCCGATGGGCACGCCGATCAGTGCGCCGATGGCGCCGACGATCGCGCCGGTGGCCAGTTGGCTCAGCGCGAGCTGCGCGCAGGTGCCGCCGACGGCGCGGATGATCGCCAGTTCGCGGAGCTTCTCCCCCACTGCTGTGGTCATGCCGGTGGCGATGATGAACCCGCTGGCGAGAAACGCGATGATCGAGGCGAGCAGCAGGCCGACATCGCCGCTCTGCTGGCTGCGCGTGAAGCCGGAGGTGATCTTTTCAGTCGGCTGCAGCAGCAGGCCGGTGGGGATCGTCGGGCGTTTGGCCTCGGCGATCGCCTCGGCCTTGGTCGAGTCGCGGAGTTTGACATCCAGTTCGTTGAAGGTCAGGCCGCCATCAGCGCTGAACCGCTCGGTGGCGCGGCTGATGGTTTCCAGTTCGCCATAGATCGGCAGAATGTTCTTGAACAGTCCCGACAGTGGCGGGGGCTTGACGACGCCGACGACTTCCAGCCGCAGCGGCTCGCCAAAGCGCTGGACCTCGACAAACCCGCCGGGCTGGACGTCCAGTTCATCGCTGACGCGCTGGTCCAGCACGATACGGGGCTGGGCGCGGTCGGCGTCGGTCAGCCAGCGGCCGGCGAGCAGTTCCATCGGGCGAAGGGCCTGCTCACCGGCAGGCTCGACGCCATAGGCGATGACACGGACGCCCTTGGGCGGCAGGCCGATATTGGTGCCCGAGGGCACGGATCGCAGGGCCAGCGCATCGACGAGGCGGCCGGTGGCGGCCTGCGTCTCGGGCCAGGTTCGCACGGTTTGCAGGATCGCCGCGTCGAACGCGGCCTTGCCCGGGTGGACGACGCGCAGGTCCGCCGCGCCGATCGTCGCTTCGATGCGCTGGGAGAAGCCTTCGTTGAGCGAGGCGATGGCCGAGCGGATGGCGACGACCAGCGCCGCGCAGAGCGCAACGCAGGCGACGAGCAGCGCGGTGCGCCCGCGCTTAGCCGACAAGCCGCTGATAGCCAGCCGCCACCATGGCGGCATTGCGCCGGCGAGCATCAGGATCCTCCTCTGGGCACGGGGGCAGATCGAACTGGCCGGTGAC
>JALOQT010000055.1 GCA_025453375.1 Phycisphaerales bacterium
ACTCTTCATACGACGGGCGATTCGGATGAGCCTTCTGCGTAGAGGGTTTGTCAGTCGCGTTCAAAGGGCACCTCCAGACACGTGCGCGTTCGATTCCTTCGAGCCAGCCTTCGTCGAGTCACTCATCGTGCGGGCCATCCCGCTTGGCAGCACTTCGCCATCGAGCACCGCCTGCTTGATGTGCTTCTGACTCGCCCGCGCCGAGGGGCGGAAAGCCGCCCACATCAGCAGGGCGAACGTCGTCAGGAAGATCACCAGCGCGATCGTCGGGAACATGTGCAGCTTCGCCGCACTCATGATCTCACTCACGGCCCACCTCCTTCTCGCTGCGTGCCTCGGGCTGCGCATCAGCCTTGACGGGCTTGGTCTCGCTGGTCTTGGCCTCGCTGGTCTTGGTCTCCGCCGGCGGCCAGAACTTCGCATTCGGGTTCCACCCCTCCGGCTGCGTCAGGTCCGTACCTAGGCGCTGGATGTACGCCACCAGCGCGATGACCTTCTTGTCGGCCATATCCGGGTACCCGCCCTGCTGCACCAGTTCCGCCGCGATCTGATTCGCCTGCGCCCGTGCCATCGCTTCGGCCACGCCAGGCTTCACAGCCTCGCCATACGGCACGCCCAGCATCGCCATTCCCTGCACCCGTGCGCCCACGCCCTTGAAGTTGAACTGATCCTTCAGCAGGAACGCATACCCAGGCATGATCGACTGCGGCACCAGTGACCGCGGGTCCTCAAAGTGACGCACCTGCCAGTCATGGCTGCGCGATCCACCCTCGCGGGCCAGGTCCGGACCGATCCGGCGGCTGCCCCACTGGAACGGATGGTCATAGATGTTCTCGCCAGCCTTGCTATACGCCCCATACCGCTTCGTCTCGGCCCAGATCGGCCGGATCATCTGGCTGTGGCAGTTGTAGCAACCCTCCGACACGTAGATGTCGCGCCCCGCCAGCTCCAGCGGCGTGTAGGGCTTGACGCTCACGATCGTCGGCACATTGCTGCGGATCAGGAACAGCGGGATGATCTCAAACAGGCTCGCCACCACCACCGCCAGCAGCGTCATGACCGTGAACTTGACCGGGCGACGCTCCCACACGCGGTGCCACGCACCCTGCAAGAAGCGGTCCGCCGTGTGGCCCGCCTCAACGTTCGCCGGCAGCGTGCTCTTGACCGCCACCGCCGGAGCGCTATACACCGGCGCCAGCGCCGGGGCCGACTGCACGGGCACTTCATACGTCGCCGGCCGGTTCTTCCAGGTCATGTAGAGGTTGATGCCCGCGAAAATCACGCCGACGAAGTAGAGCGTGCCACCGAGCAGACGCGTCCAGTACATCGGGATGATTGCCAGCACCGTCTCGACAAAGTCCGGATACTGCAGCTGGCCCGTCTCGTCAACCGCACGCCACATCAGGCCCTGCGTCACGCCCGCCGCATACAGGCTGATCACGTACAGCAGGATGCCGATCGTGCCCATCCAGAAGTGCCAGTTCATCAGCTTCTTGCTCCAGAGCGGCGTCTGGAACAGCCGCGGCAGGAGCCAGTACATCATGCCGAACGCCAGGAACCCGTTCCACCCCAGCGCCCCGCCGTGCACGTGCGCGATGGTCCAGTCGGTGTAGTGCGTCAGGGCGTTGACGCTCTTGATCGACATCATCGGGCCTTCAAACGTGCTCATGCCGTAGAACGTCACACCGACGACGAAGAACTTCAGGATCGGATCCTGCGCCACCTTGTGCCACGCGCCACGCAGCGTCAGCAGGCCGTTGATCATGCCGCCCCAGCTGGGCATCCACAGCATCAGCGAGAAGAGCATCCCCAGCGTGCTGGCCCACGCCGGCAAGCTGGTGTAGTGCAGGTGGTGCGGGCCGGCCCAGATGTAGATGAACACCAGGCTCCAGAAGTGGATGATGCTCAGGCGATACGAATACACCGGCCGATCCGCAGCCTTGGGCATGAAGTAGTACATCAGCCCCAGGAACGGCGTCGTCAGGAAGAACGCCACCGCATTGTGCCCATACCACCACTGCATGAACGCATCCTGCACCCCGGCATACACCGGGTAGCTCTTCATCACCACCTCGGCGCTGGGCATCGTCCCGCTGCGGAACAGCTCAACAAGCCCGATCGGAATCCACAGGTTGTTGAACACATGCAGCACCGTCACCGTCACGATCGTGGCGATGTAGAACCAGATCGCAACATACAGATGCCGCTCGCGCCGGTGGATCAGCGTCATGAAGAAGTTGGTCCCGAAGAACCCCAGCCACACCACCGCGATCGCCAGGTCGATCGGCCACTCAAGCTCGGCATACTCCTTGCCCTGCGTCACGCCCAGCGGCAGCGTCAGCGCCGCCGAGACGATGATCATCTGCCAGCCCCAGAAGTGCAGATTGCTCAGCTTGTCCGACCACATCCGCGCCTTGCACACACGCTGCGTGCTGTAGTAGATGCCCGCGAAGATCGCATTGCCCGCAAACGCGAAAATCACCGCGTTGGTGTGCAGCGGCCGCAGACGACCGAAGTTCAGGAAGCTCGTCTCATACAGCGGCGACAGGAACGACAGTGGCTTGCTCCCGCCGATGTCCATCGTCGCCACCAGCGGCAGCGCCAACTGCAACGCGATGATCAACCCCACAAGCATCCCCACCGCCCCCCACACCCACATCGCCACGAGGAACTTGCGGACGATCGCATCGTCGTACGTAAACGTCTCCATCGGCCCAGTCGCCTCATGATGAGACGAATCCTGCCCGACGCCGCGGCTCGCCGCCGCCACTGTTGCACTCGCACTGCCTTCAACGCTGCTCATAGGGCCTCCGGTCACTCCAGGCTCGATGGCTCACACTCCACGACCGATGGCAACTCACTTGACTAAAAGAGTTGCTGGTCGCTTTATATCATGCTTCCTCCATCGGCCCGTGTCAAGCCCCAATCGCAGCATTCAGAGAAAAACTGCGAAATCACGCGAATTTTGGCATACAGCACCCCCTGATTTGAGTGGATCATCTCCCTCCAAATCGTTCAAATCATTCGACCAACATCTATGTTTGTCCGTTGATTGGGCCCCACCCCAGCCACCGCCTTCCCCGAGCCCCCGCACGTCTCACCCGCGGTGGAAGAGCTTTTCCAGGTCACGGATGCTCAGCCGCACGCTCGTCGGCCGCCCGTGCGGGCAGGCGCTGATGCGTTCGATGCTGTCGCGATACGCCACCAGTTCCGCGATCTCCAGTTCGCTGAGCTGGTTACCCGCCTTGATCGCCGCCTTGCAGGCCATCATGTCCAGCACTTCGGCCAGCGCTGCCTCCAGCGCTGCTGGGTCAGTCACGTTCGCCGCCGTCCACCCGTCCGTCACCAGCTTGCTCAGCAAGTCACTGACAAACGGCTCAAGCTCGACGTTCCGCTCCAGCAGGAAACTCGGAAAACTCGCCACCGCCACACTGGCTGGTCCAACAGCCGTCGCCTCGATCCCCAGCCGCGTTAGCAGCGGCCCAGCCGGCTCGACGACCTCCGCCGCCCGAGGCTCAACGCCTACAACCACCGGCACCAGCAATCGCTGGCTCTCCAGGGGCTGGCCCTGCGCCTCCGGCCCCCCTGCAGCGGCCGCGTCGTCGGCGTCAAGTGCAGCAGTTCCGGCGCCTCGCTAGGCGCAACGGGCGCAGGCACCTCCGCCGCCGCCGCCGCCCCCCCGGCCGCCTGCAACGCCGCGAAGTCAATCCGCGTCTGCGGCGTGCCCATCCCGCTCCCAAACGCGCCCGCCCGCATCGCCTCGACAAACCGCTTGGTCTCCTCCGCCCGCTGCTGCAACGTCACCACCGGCCGCACAATCGCCGCCTCGCCCCCACCACCGCCCTCAACGTATCCAGCCCCCAGCAGGCCCAACCCACCTGCCCCACTGCCGGCATGATCAAACCGATGCCCGCGCGCCTCGCTGCTCCACCCCGCCGTCAGATCCTGCCCCTGCAGCGCGTCTCGCAGCGTCCGCAGGATCATCGAGTGCACCATCGAGCTGTCGCGAAAGCGAACCTCGGTCTTGGACGGATGCACATTCACATCCACCCCGCGCGGGTCCATCTCGATCAGCAACACCGCCGACGGATGACGCCCCGGCTCGATCAACCCGCGATACGCCTCCTTGATCGCATGTTGCACCGTCTTATCGCGGATGATGCGGCCATTGAGCGCCACATACTGCCCGCTGGCCGTCGCCCGCGCCAGGCTCGGCCGCCCGATCAGGCCCCACAGCGACATCGCCCCGGCGTGCATCGCCGAACGCTCCCCCACATCCGCCGAGACCTCGATCAGTTCCCCCTCCAGCTCCGCCCCGATGATCGCCAGCGCCCGCTGGCGAGGGGACTGGTCCGGCGGCAGATCCAGCGTCGTCCGCCCATTGCTCACCAGCGCAAAGCCGATATGCGGGTGCGCCACCGCCAACTGCTGCACCGTCTCGGTGCAGCGCTGCTGCTCAGTCTGCGGCGTGCGCAGGAACTTCCTTCGCGCCGGCGTATTGAAAAACACATTCCGCACCGTCACGCTCGTGCCCACCGGCCCCGGCGCCGGCCGCCTCGCCAGGATGACATCCCCCTCGCACTCAATGATCGCCGCACCGGCCATCTCCGCCGTGCGCGAGCGCAGGCTCATGCGCGACACGCTGGCAATGCTCGCCAGCGCCTCACCCCGAAAGCCCATCGTCCCGATGCGTT
Organism: Phycisphaerales bacterium; assembly: GCA_025453375.1. Taxonomy (GTDB): domain Bacteria; phylum Planctomycetota; class Phycisphaerae; order Phycisphaerales; family UBA1924; genus JAJTGZ01. The sequence continues at coordinate 4,695 of JALOQT010000055.1, forward strand.
CAAGATCATCCGCCGTGCTGACCTTGCTTGTCGCGTGCGGCGTCAAGGCCAAATCCAGCTCGGCCTCAGGAATGCCGTGGCCATCGTCAGTGATGCGGATCAGTTCGATCCCGCCTTGCTCAAGCTCGACGACGATCTTGCTGGCCCGCGCGTCCAGTGCATTCTCGATCAGTTCCTTGACGATGCTCTGCGGCCGCTCAACCACCTCGCCCGCCGCGATCTGGCTAGCCACCAGCGGCGGCAGCACCTGAATCGGCCGCCGCGTTGGCACTTGCCCTCCCCCATCACCCCCACCGGCCGCGCTGACAGCAACGGCAACGCGACCAGGCTGGATCGATGCGGACATCCCCCAAGTTTACGCGACGGGCCACACCGCCGGTTCGGGCTGTCGGTTGATTTCACCCCATCCCGCCAGCGCGAGCCCGCCAGTTTCTGCCAGGAAACCCCACCAATCAACGCACGACCACTCCGCCCCACTTCGCACGTCCAACCACCCCCACCCCTCTACCATCGCCTCCTGCCCGTCTCGTCACTCACCACTCATCACTCCCATCGAGTCCATGCATGGCAACCTCCGGCTTTGATCGCTTCGAATCGCACTTCTTCCGCGCCCCGTCGATCGTCGTGCACTGGAATGACGACCGCACCTGCGCCCAGGGCTGGATGTGCATCGACGAGCTGCGAGGCAACGCCGCCGGCGGCGGCACACGCATGCACGAAATCGGCACGCGCGAGGAAGCCATCTTCCTGGCCAAGACCATGGGCGTCAAGTTCCGCGTCTGCGGCCCCGCAATCGGCGGCGGCAAAAGCGTCCTGCGCTACGACCACCGCGCCAAGGACAAGAAAGACGTCCTCCACCGCTGGTACACCCACATCGCCCCCTATCTCCGCCATCACTACGGCACCGGCGGCGATGTCGGTGTCGACGAAGTCGTCGATGCGACCCTCGCCATCGAGGCCACCACCGGCCTGAAGCACCCGCAGGCCGGCATCATCATCGGCCACTTCGCCCAGGACGCAAAGGCCACGCAGCAGGCCATCGCCCGCATGCGCGCCGGTGTCGAAGCCAAGGTCAGCGACGGCAAACTCCCCGCCACGCCCACGGGCCAGAAGCACTGGCACGCCGCCGATGTCGCCACCGGCGCCGGCGTCGTCCGCAGCATCGAGGCCTACGCCAAGACCCGCAAGATCGACCTCGCGGGCAAACGCGTCGTGATCGAGGGCTTCGGCGCTGTCGGCGCATTCGCCGGGCACTATCTCGCCCAGCTCGGCGCGATCGTCATCGGTGCCAGCACCGCTGGCGACAAGCCCGGCACGCTGCGTCTGGCGATCGATGAGAAGGGCCTGGATGTCGATGCGCTGGTCACCGCGACCTTCGCCAACGGCCGCCGCCTCCCCGCCGCCGGGCACGCGGCGTATCGCAAGACCGCCACCGTCCGCGACGTCAAACCCGCCAAGAGCACCATGTTGCTGGAGCTCGAACACGGCGCAGACATCTTCGTCCCCGCCGCCGCCAGCCACACGATCGGCAAAGCCCAGCTCAAGGCCCTGGCCAAGGCCGGCATCAGCCTCTGGGCCTGCGGCGCCAATAACCCCTTCGACCATGGCTACGCCCGCGGCGAAGCGATGACCGACTATCCCGCCGCCGTCAAGCACATGCTCCGCCTGATGAAGGACGCCGACGATCGCTTCGCGATCATCCCCGACTTCGTCGCCAACAGCGGCATGGCCCGCGCCTTCGCCTACCTCATGGAGCCGACGAGCACCCCGACGGCCGACGCCGTGCTCACCGACGTCCGCACCAGCATGGACCGCGCCGTGGCGACGCTCCTTGACGGCCACCGCCCGGGCAAGAAACGCGACAAGGGCCTGCTCAGCCGCGGCTACGAAGCGTTTTTGGCGTGAGTGTCGCTGCGACGACGAACCGAGCCAGGCCGGCACATCAATCGCGTGAAGCGGGCTAATACGCGCGTGACCCGACACGTCAGTACGATCGTTGTCCCTCTCGCACAAGCCCCCGCGCACTCGCCCCAACTACTTCGTCTCCTGCCTTTCTCAGGGCCCTCCGGGCCTCTGGAGTTATCCCTTCACCGCCCACCCAGCAACGTGCGAATCGCCATCCGCACCGGGCCAAGCCCAAAGAAGCGATCACCACTAAGGCGACACGCCCGCGCCGCGCTATACGCATGCGCCGCCGACGTAAACCCGATCGGCCCCATCCCCGTTTCGAAGAACCCCTGCCACGATTCATCAATGTCCTCGATCACTTCCTGCACCGCGATGATCGGCTCGATCGGCAGCAACCCCGTCACCAACTGATACCCGATCCGCACGATCGACGCGACCTCCGCCCGCTCCATGGCCGCGCGGTCCGGCAGCATCACGCCTGATGACGCACCCGCCGTCACGCCGGGCAAACCGCCGCCGCCATAAGGCGACGCACTGCTCACCCCGCACGCCGCACAGTCCATCGCATAGTCCAGCGCATAAAACTCAATGACCAGCCGCCCCGCCCGATCGACCTGCACCTGCTCCATCGTCAGCGGGCCATGCGCCAGGCCCATCGGATGCGCACACCGCGACGCATCGAGCAACTGCTCCATCGCCCGCTTGCTCTCCTCAAGGCTCAGCGACCCGCCCTTGATCCGCACAAGCTGCGCCAGCGTCACCACGCCGTCGGCATCCCCCGTGTAATCCGTCACCGCCCACGGCCCGTGATGCACGCCGCCATCGCCGCTCGCCCCTTGGCCCTCAGTCTCCCACCCAAACGCCTGCACTTTCAGCACGTGGGGCTGGTCAAGCGTCTGCAGCCGCGCCATCGCCGCGGAATACGCCCGCACGTCCACTGCCGCGCCGCGCGTCGTCGTCGCGGGCATCGGCGTATGCAGCAAATGGCTCGTGTGCCGCTGCGAGTGCACCGCCAGATATCGCGGCCCGCGCGGGCCATCGGCCAGCTTCCGCGCCGCGGCATACTCGCCGAGCACGATCGACACGCCCTGCGTCGATGCCGCCCCCGCCCCGCGCGCAGCACCGTCCCGCGCCGTCATGGCGGGCGCACCACTCTCCGGCAGGTTGGACGTCTGCGACATCGAAGGCATCACGACAGCACGCTCGCGTCATTCACTCGATCAATCCACCGGCGCCAGCCGCTGGCGGAGGTTCACCTGTTCACGCCCGAACTCATTGGTGATCCGCTGCGGCACACGCTGCCCGCGAATGTCGTCATACGCATCAAACGGCGTCCGTGGCTCGTCGGGCGTCAGCAGCGGGCGATTGCACCCGCCCGCCCCCAGCACCACCATCAACATCCCACAAGCCCACGCCACACCCATCGCCCCCACGCGGCCGGAGGTCACTCGAGATCGACGCGAAAAGTCAGCACCGCTCATGCCCAAGGCTAGGCGAAGGCCCAGCACCGATGCACCACGCCCACTGCCCGTACATTACTCGCACTAATGTCACGGCGTCGTCACCGGCTGCTCGCCCCAGGGCAGCGTCAGGTCATACGCCTTGGCACTCGCCCCGCTGCCCAGCCGCACAACGCCCCGAATCGTCGGCTTGCCGGGCGCCGTGAGATTCGTCGCTGTCACCGCCTTGGCCGCGTGGCGGAACCGCAGCAGCATGTTCCCGCTGGCCGACGCGCCGGTCGCCACCGAGTCGATCAGTTCCGGGCCATCCTCCAGCGGATAGAACTCCATCGCCACCGGCGGCGTGCTCACCAGCGCCAGCCGCGCCTCGGGCGTCTCGTCCGACCATGCCGCCTTAAGCAACCCAGCCGGCAGCGGCTCAACGCGGAGATGCGGCGATGCCGCGCCACCGCCAGCCGCCTCCACGCGCTGGCCCGCATCGCCAGCCGGGGCCAGCACCAGCGACACCTCGGTCGCCAACTCCACCTCGCCCGGAATGCACGAGTCCTTGCACACCAGATACTCGATCTTCACCCGCAGCGGCAGCGTTGCCTTCGAAGCGCCCTCACCCGTCCCGCCCTTCGCCGCGTGCGTGACCGTCAGCGGCAGCATCACCGTAAACGTCCCCGTCAGGGCGTAGTCCAGCAGATCACCCCCGCCCAGGTATCGCGTCGGTGCGGGATACACCGGCGTCCCAACCGTCACCTTCGCACCCGGACGTTGATCCACACCCGGCCCCATGCTGACCGTCCACGCGATCGGCGTGCCCGTCGCATTCTGCCCCGGCCAATACGTGTGCCACTCCGGCGCGACGGTGAACACCACCGGCAACACCACCTTCACCGACGTCTCCGCCGCGACAGCGGGCTTCGGATCACTTGTGGGGGACGTGGAGGTCGTCGGCGTCGTCGGTGCAGCCACCGCCGGCATCAGCCGCACCTGCACCAAATCCTGAGCCCGCGGCGGCGCCCCAAACTCATCCGGCGGCGCCATCGCCCCCCCAGCCCGCGCACCAAGCCCAGCCACGCCCACCACGCCGGCCAAACCCGGCACGATCGCCAGCACGCTCAGGATCATCGCTCGCATCACCCACGATACGGCCCCGCCCGCCATCAGGTTCAATCACATCGCCGCCGCCGGCTCCGTCCGCTCGCTGCGGTCAGACACGATCACCCCATCCTTCAGCCGCACCACCCGCTCGGTGATCTGCGCGATATCCGGATCATGCGTGACCATGATGATCGTCCGCCCCTCGCGGTGCAGCGCGTCAAACAGATCAAGCACCGCGCGCCCCGTCGCGCTGTCCAGGTTGCCCGTCGGCTCGTCAGCCATGATCACCGCCGGCTCGCTGACCAGCGCCCGCGCAATCGCCGCACGCTGCTGCTGTCCGCCCGACAGTTCCATCGGCCGATGCTCCAGCCGATCCCCCAGCCCCACAAGGTCCAGCAACTTCGCCGCCCGCCGATGCCGCTCCACACGCGAGACCTGCTGATAAAACAGCGGCACCTCGACATTCTCCCGGATCGTCAACTGCGGAATCAGGTTGAACGCCTGAAACACAAACCCGATCTTCCGCCCGCGATACGCCGACAGTTCATTGTCCGGCATCTTCTCCACCGGCTGTCCATCAAGGATGTATCGCCCCCCCGTCGGCCGATCCAGGCACCCCAGCACATTCATCATCGTCGACTTGCCCGACCCGCTCGCCCCCATGATCGCAACATACTGCCCGCGCGGGATCGACATCGACACACTCCGAAGCGCCTCGACAGCGATGCTGCCATCCGGCTTGAAGTACGTCTTGCTGACGCTGTCGAGTTGAACAATCGGTGCGGCCGTCACAATCGAATCCTAGGT
>JALOQT010000056.1 GCA_025453375.1 Phycisphaerales bacterium
GACATCGGGTGGATCACGGGGCACAGCTATGTGATCTATGGGCTGATGACCAATCGCGTGCCGACGCTGCTGTATGAGGGTGCGCCGAACTTCCCGACGCTTGATGGCGGGCGCGGGGACCGATTCTGGGACATCATCGCGCGGCACAAGGTCACGCACTTTTACACAGCGCCGACGGCGATTCGCACGTTCATGAAGTGGGGCGATGAACTGCCGGCGAAGCACGATTTGTCGAGCCTGCGCGTGCTGGGAACGGTCGGCGAGCCGATCAACCCCGAGGCGTGGATGTGGTATCACAAGATGATCGGCGGGGAGCGGTGCCCGATTGTTGATACGTATTGGCAGACCGAGACGGGCGGGCATATTGGCACGCCGCTGCCTGGGGCGATTGCGACGAAGCCCGGCTCGTGCACGGTGCCGATGCTGGGGATCGACGCGGCGGTGGTCAACGAGCAGGGTCAGGAGATTCCGGCGAACAAGGGCGGTTTGTTTGTGATTCGCAAGCCCTGGCCGGGGATGCTGCGTGGCGTGTTCCGCAATCGCGAGCGGTTCATCAGCAACTATTGGGGCCGGGTGAAGGACCCGCTGACGGGTGTGCCGTATTACTTCTCGGCGGACGGGGCGCGGCGTGACACGGATGGATACTTCTGGATCCAGGGCCGGATTGATGATGTGATCAAGGTGTCCGGGCACTTGCTGGGGACAATGGAAGTCGAGAGTGCGCTGGTGAGCCACCCGGCGGTGGCGGAGGCGGCGGTGGTCGGCTTCCCGCATGAGGTCAAGGGCAATGCGATCTGTGCGTTCGTCACGCTCAAGCCGGCATGGCTGGCGGCGGCGGGGCGCTCGCCGGATGATGCACTGAAGAAGGAACTGGCGACGCACGTGGGCAAGGAGGTCGGGGCGCTGGCGCGGCCGGACCAGGTGCGGTTTGCCGACGGCCTGCCCAAGACCCGCTCGGGCAAGATCATGCGGCGTTTGCTGCGCGACGTGGCGGCAGGCGTGGAGAAGATCACGCAGGACACGACGACGCTGGAAGACTTCAGCGTGGTGAGCAAGCTGCGTGCGGATGATGAGTGAGGAAGGCATGGAGCGACGGAGCGACGAAGCGACGGAGGGGGAGGAGGGCCCGCTTGTCGCGGTGTGCCTTCGAGTTGTCGGGCAGGTGTGTGAAGGGTTGGAGCGGACGGCGTTGCGGGCGGATGCACCCTCATCCGCCCGGGCTCGCTGAACGCGAGCCGGGCACCTTCTCCCGCGGGGCGGGAGAAGGGGTGATGCGATGCGTCAAACAGCGGTAACGACAGCCCTTCTCCCGCCTCGCGGGAGAAGGTGTCGAGGTCCGCGTCAAGCGGATCGATGACGGATGAGGGTGCGTCTCACGTCTCACGTCTCACGTCTCACGTCTCACGTCTCATCACTTTGCCTTCTCACTCGGCCCTCGGCCCTGACCCCTCGGCCCTTGCCTATTCGTCGTCGGTGGCGTCGCGCTGGGCGCGGTGGGGAGCGATGGCGCGTTTGGATTCGCGGACGAAGGTGGCCATGTCCATGACGCAGGGGCAGTTTTGGCCCAGTTCGGTCAGGCGTTCGATCATCTGCGGGCGGGGCAGATTGGCGCGGAAGACTTCGCGGTAGGCCTGGCGGGCGATGGTGATGTGTTCGCGGCTGATGCCTGCGCGGCGCATGCCGACGACGTTGAGCATCGCCAGGCTGTTTCGGCCGTAGGCCATGCAGTAGGGGGGGATTTCGGTGGCGATGGCGGCGGCGCCGCTGACCATGGCCATCTTGCCGACGCGGCAGAACTGGTGAACGCCGGTGTTGCCGCTGATGACGGCCTTTTCGTGCACCTGCACGTGGCCGGCCAGCAGCACGCCGTTGACGAGGATGACGTCGTCACTGACTTGCGCATCGTGCCCGGCGTGGCTGTTGGCCATCATGAAGACGCGGCTCCCGATGCGGGTGGGGATGTCGGTCTTGGTCGCGGCGTGGACGGTGACGCCCTCGCGGATGAGGCAGTCGGCGCCGATGGTGACGCCGGCGGTGGGGAAGCCGGGTTTGACTTTGTAATCCTGCGGATCGCCGCCGAGGACGGCACCGGGCCAGACGCGCGTGCGCGGGCCGATGGTCAGCGGGCCCTGGAGGTAGACGTTGGCGAGCAGTTCGACATCATCGGCGAGGGTGATGTCGCCGACGAGCACGCAGTTGGGCCCGAGGCGGCATCGTTCGCCGAGTTTGACGCGTGAATCAATGACGCAGGAGGGATGCACCGTCGAGGTCGCCATGGGGCAGTATACTCGCGTGTGCTGTCGCCTGTGACGAGCGTGATGACCGTGCCGCCGGTGGGAGAGGTGGTGCGCGTGGCCGTTGGGGGGCCAAGTTCGGGGCCAAGTGTGGGACCAAGTTTGGGACCCAGTGCGGGGGTGGCCGGCGTGCTGGAGGTGTGCAACCTTGGGCGGTGCGGGTATGTCGAGGCGTATCAGCGGCAGTTGGCGGCGCACGCGCGCGTGCTCGCCGATCGGGCCGAGGAGGGCGGCAGCGGGGCCCTTCGTGGGGTGGTGCTGATCGTGGAGCATGATCCGGTGATCACCGTCAGCCAGCGGCCGGACGCGGCGAGCCACCTGCTGGCCTCGCGCGAGGCGCTGGCGAGCCTGGGGGTCGATGTGCAATCGACCGATCGCGGCGGGGATGTGACGTATCACGGTCCGGGGCAGATCGTGCTCTATCCGGTGCTGGACCTCAACGCCTTTGGCCTGCGGCTGCATGACTACATGCGGCTGCTGGAGGAGGCGGTGATCCGCACGCTGGCAAGCTATGGCCTGGCGGCGGAGCGCGACGCGACGGCCACGGGCGTGTGGGTACGCAGTGAGGCGAGCGTGGCCTGGCTTTCCAAGCCGGGCGAAAACAGCGCGGCGCATGAGTTGGCGAAGATCGCGGCGATGGGCGTGCGGGTGCGCCGGTGGATCAGCCTGCATGGGCTGGCGCTGAATGTGACGGTGAACCTGCAGCATTTCAACCTGATCGTGCCGTGCGGCCTGGTGGGGCGACCGGTGACGAGCCTGGACCGGTTCGTGACGGGCATTTCGTTTGAGGCGGTGACGCCGGTGCTGGTGGGGCACTTGGCACGCTTGCTGGCGGAGGCGGCGGGGCGGCCGCGGGCGGCAGGCTCAGACGATGGCGGCACCGCGTCAATGGCCTGATTACCCTCCGGGCATGGCCAAGGACCTTCACCGGACGCTTCACGATCTGCCCGAAGGCACGCGTGTCAAGATCATCGCGATCTTGCATGGGCGACTGGCGGATTTCGTCGATCTGCAATCGCAACTGCGTCAGGCGCACTGGAGCGTGCGCGGGCCGCAGTTCATCGCGTATCACGAACTGTTTGGCGAGTTGTATGAGGGCCTTGGTGAGCCGATTGACGATCTGGCCGAGCGGATCGGCCAACTCGGTGGGAAGGTGCGCGGGACGCTGCGGGCCAGCGCAGCGCGGACGACGCTGGCGGAGTATCCGCTGGAGGCGGTCGATGGTGCGGCGCACCTGCAGGCGACGGCCAAAGCGATCGCGCATGTGGCCAAGGCGGTGCGGGCGGATATCGATGCGACGTCGCAGTTGGGCGATGCGATCACGGCGGACCTGCTGACGGAACTGGGCGGGATGCTGGACAAGAATCTGTGGCTGGTCGAGGCGCATCGCCAGGGCCGGTGATGTGATCATCGAGTTCGACGACGTTTGACCATGAGCCGGACAATTCGTCATTCTGTTTCGCGATCAGCCATGCCCGATGGTGGTGAGGTATCGGCCGGGACGCCGGCGTCTGAGGCGATTGCGCGGCTGCTGACACAGCATGGGCCGAGGTTGTATGCGCTGGCGTCGCGATTGTGCCGGCACAAGGAGGATGCGGCGGACCTCGTGCAGGATGTGTTCTTGCAGGCGTTTCGCAAGTGGCACACGTTCAAGGGCGATGCGGCTCCGGGGACGTGGCTGTACACGATCGCGGCGCGGAGCTGCAAGGCGCGGACGCGTCGCAAAGGCGGGGTGGATCGTCGGGTGCCGAGTTTTTCGCAGTTGCTGCCGTTTGCCGAGCGGACGAATCTGGATGTGCCGTCGGGGGGCGAGCAGCCGGTGGAGGTGGCGGTGCGGCGAGAGGCCACGCGGGCGGTGCAGCAGGCGATCGTGAATCTGCCGGAGCATTTCCGCCTGCCGCTGGTGCTCAAGGAAATGCTGGAACTGTCGGTGGAGGACGTGGCCGAGGCGTTGAACGTCAAGCCCGAGACGGTCAAGACGCGTCTGCATCGTGCGCGGCTGATGCTCCGCAAGGCGCTGGTGGAGACGGCGAAGATTCCGACGCGAAGGGCTGAGCAGCCGAGCTATGAGCGGCAGGTGTGCCTGGACTTGCTCAAGGCGAAGCTTGATGCGCTGGATCGCGGGCAGGAAGCGGGGCGGTCGCCGATTCCGCCGGGGATGGTCTGCCAGCGGTGTGCGGCGGTGTTTGCGGAGCTGGACCTGGCGCAGCACGCGTGTGCCGCGCTGGCGGAGGGCACGCTGCCGGCGTCAGTGCGCAGGACCATCGAGCGCGCGATTCGCGCGGCGTGACGATCCACCTGCCGCCGACCCGGGCGGCTAGCGGGCGACTTTGCAGGTCGCCAGTTTGAAGGGCATGTAGAGCGGGCAGATGCCCACCGCCGCGGTGCCGAGCAGGATCACGCCCGTCACCAGCGCGACGATGCCGGCGACCGCGCCTTGCGTCAGGCCCAGGGCGAAGACGGCTGCGGCGATGAGCGCCGCCCCGAGCACCCCGCGAATGACCCGATCAACTCCGCCGACGTTCTTGCAGCATGCCATGGTGAGACTCCTGTAGTCAAACAACTTCTACAACACATTGACGCAGCACGGACTGGACGATCAGGCTGAGGTCGGTTGGCGGCGTTCGCGCCGCTCCAGCCAGATGAAGAGGCTGACGGCGATGACGGTCAGGGCTGCAATCAGCACCCACGCGTTGATGCTCGTCACCTCGGGCAGGGTGATCTTGCCGAACTTGCCGATCGGCTCGATCGAGCGTGCCAGCGATGGATAGACGATGGAATACACGCCCGCGCCGAACAGCGCGCCGACGACGCCGACGATCGCATCGCGCGAGCCCTGCCCGGCGGCGGCCAGCGCGGTGCCCGGGCAATAGCCCAGCACGACCATGCCGACGCCGAAGATCAGGCCGCCGACGGTGTTCATCGCCAGTTCGGCGGACTTGATCGACAGGCCCTTGATCATGCCCATCTGCAGCATGGCATAGATGCCGATGGCCCCGATGACGATCGCGGTGAGCATCGTCTTGAGGACGGTGAAATCTCGGAACCGGAACTGGTTGACGATGACGTCATACTTCGTCACGCCGCCTTTTTGCAGCAGGAAACCGAAGACCAGCCCGGTGATCGCACCGAGCAGCAGGGTTTTGGGATCGGCAAAGAAGTTCTCAAACACGCACCACCTCCTGCCCACCACGGACCCTGGCCCCGAAGCCGAAGATGAGCCCCGCTGTCACAACAGCCGAGGCGAACATGGCGATAAAGAACACCCAACTGGAGACGGCCAGTTGCAACCCGCCGGAGATGCCGTGCCCGCTGGTGCATCCGCCGGCCATGCGTGCGCCGAAGATCAGGATGAACCCGCCGGCAAACGCGCCGGCATATCGCTTGAGCACCGAGGGCCCGAAGCGCTCCGCCCAGAGACCCGGCACCCGCTCGACTTTCAACGTCCGCCCGAGCCAGGCCGAGATCAACGCGCCGAAGACCAGCGCGATGTCCAAGGCCATCTGCCAATCGAAGATCGGTCTGAACCCGCCACCTTTGGCACCATACTCCTTGAGCAGGTATGTGTTCTGTGAGAACTGCTCGGGTGCGACGGCGCAAAGCCCCGCGCCCGCGGCGCCGACGAACGAGGTGCTCGTGCCCAGGGCCTTGCCCATGAAGTAGAACGTGCACCAACTCAGCACGCCGATGCCCGTGCCGACGAGATAGGGGGACCATCGAGCCTGGCGAAACAAACCGACCATGGCGAGACTCCTCTCGGCCCACCTCGGGCCGCGCATCTTGGAGGCGGCGCGTCGGCGTCGGGTTCCCGGGTCGGGTTACTTTTTCTTGTCGCCCGAATCTTCACCGACCATGCCCAGGACGCGGCCCAGGAACTCGCGGTCGTCGAAGCCGCGGTTTTCGCTGCGGAGTTCGCCGAAGCGGACGATGACCATGTCATACTGCGGCAGCACATAGAGCCGCTGCTTGCCCAGGCCTGCGGCCATCAGCACGGTGATGGGCTTGCCATCGGGGCCGAGGATTTCGCCGGTGGTCTGGCTGTCGAGGTTGCGCTGCTGGGCGCGCTCTTCGGGGGTCGGGGCGGGGCCGGTGTCCGGCTCGGGCTGGCCGTCGGCGACGCCGATCTCCGCACGGCTGTTGCGCAGCCACCACGTCAG
>JALOQT010000057.1 GCA_025453375.1 Phycisphaerales bacterium
GGGGCCAACACGGGACCAACACGGGGCCAACACGGGGCCAACACGGGACCAACACGGGACCAGATGCTCGGGTGGCGAGGCGGGTGCGACACCCGACGCCAACGCCTGGCCCACGAATCAACCACTAAGCGGAGAGGGGGAGATTCGAACTCCCGTTAGGCCGAAACCTAAACCAGATTTCAAGTCTGGCGCATTGAACCGCTCTGCCACCTCTCCAAATCGACACACACCCACGCCCCACGAGCTTCATCGCGCCACGATGCGCAATCACACTCAAACCTCGGCCCTCGGCCCTGACCCCTTCCCTTACCGCATCACCCAGTTCGCCTCGATCAGCCCCAGCGGCTCATCGCGACGGCCGGAAAGGTCGCCCGGGTCGGCAAAGCGCAGTTCGCGTGTCTTGCGCAGGATCACCAGGCGCTGGCCCTCGCCCGGGGGCTGGATCGCGGCGGTTTCGCCGCTGAAGCCCGCGGCATAGATCGTGATCGGGCCGGGGGTCAGATCATCGCATGACCAGACGACCAGACCTTCGACCGCGTTTTCCTCGCCGGTGCCGATCGGGCCGATCGTGCTGACGGGGTCCTTCAGCAGCGGGTTGTTGAGGCGAGCCATCGCCGCGGCGTAGGCCTCGGCCGGCACGTCCTTGCCCGCACGGCTGATCCGCCCGTCGCCATCGACCAGGTCAAAGGTCGGCGCGAGAATCTGATCGCGGCCCGTGCGGTTGACGGCCTTGAAACTCATGTAGTAAAACGTCCGCGGGCCGGCGCTGGTCTGCACGCCCATAACGCGCACGTCGTCAAACCGCGTGTCCAGGAGCCAGCGGCGGCCGCTGGTCGAGCCTTCGGGGCGCGGGGCCAGGCCGCCCAGCACCAGGACGATCATGGCCAGGAGGGCCGAGACGAAGATGGGCGTGAGGCGTGTCGCGCTGGTCATGGTGGTGCTCGTGAGTGAGGCCCGCTTGGCAGGGCGGGTGTGGGTGTCGAACGTGAAAAACCGTACTGAGATCGAACTTTGCGGAGCGGGGCGTCGAATCCGATTTCGGACGCCCGACTGCCGGGCCGATAGTGTACCAGCGAACCAACCCCGAAACCGCCCCCTGCCTCTCCTGACGCCTGACGCCTGAAGCCCCTCCCCATGGCCAGCCTGACCGGCCACATCCCGACCAGAGACGACGCCTTCGGCGAGGGGTGGGCGGTGGTGCCGGTGCCCACGGACGATCAGGCACTGGAACTGGCCGCGATCGCGCGGCTGCTGCCCAACCGGGGTGACGAACACGCGTTGCGTCAAGCCGCGGAAGATTTTCGTCTCTCGGTGCTGGAAGGTTCCCTCGCGGCGATCCCGAACGGTGCATCCACCTCGTCGCTGCCCAACCCGGGTACGCCCCGGCTGTTTGCCGCGATGGAGCGGGCGAGCGCCGGGCCGGTGGATGGGTATGGCGATGGGCTGCCGGCGCGGCTTGGGCAGACGGCGATGGTGGTGCCGGCCGTCGGACGGACGGCAGGGGTCTATCTCTCGCCGGAGCCGCTGGGGGGGATGAACCCGTTTGAGGTACTGGGGATCGAGACGATGCCCGGCGGGCCGGGGGTGCGCCAGGCCCAGCGCATCGCGCTGGCGGCTCACATTCGCCAGTGGCTCGCAGGGGTGGCCAAGCAGGATGGAGTGCAGATCGATCTGGCCCAGGCGCTGATCGAGCTTGGGCAGGAGCAAGTCGGCAAGGCCCTGCTGGCGGCGGGCTTCACGCGGCTGGCCGAGTTGGCGTACCTCCGGCGGGACATCCCACGCTATGGCCGCGTGGAAACGCCCGACACCTCGTCGCTGCAAGCGACGGACATTCGCGTGGTCAACCTGTCGACCCTGACCAGCGAGATCGGTGCGGCGGCAGCGGATGAACTGCTGCTGGAAGCGATGTCAGCCAGCTATCAGCAGACGCTGGACTGCCCGCTGCTGTGCGAAATCCGCCGCCCGTCGGATGTGCTGGCCTCGCACCGCTCCGTCGGCGTGCATGACCCGACGTTGTGGTTTGTGCTGCTGCGGCGCGAAGGCCAGCGGTGGGCGGGGGCGGGGTGCATGTTGCTGAGCCCGTTTGCCGAGCATCAGACCGTCGAGCTGGTGTATCTGGGCCTGGGGCCGTCGGTTCGCGGGCGTGGGCTGGCCGGGGCGCTGATGGGCCTGGGGCTGGATCTGCTGCAAAGCCGTGGCACGCGGTGCCTGGCGTGCGCGGTGGACATGGCCAACACGCCGGCGATGAACCTGTACAAGCGTCTGAAGTTCCGCGCCTTTGCCCGCCGCGTGGGGTACATCGCGGACGTTCGAGGGCAGAAGGCCGCAGGATCGTGAAGTCACCATTTCAGGGTCGGGCGATGACCTGATGGCGGACGTGGTCTGCCTGTCGGTTGCGCGCGGGTGCTGTGGGTTGCGTGGTGGGCTGGTGGAGAGTGTGTGGACAGGTGCGAGTGCTGCACCGGTGATCCACAACTGACTGACGAAACCGACGGGTGTAACGGTCTTTACACCGCCTTTGCACATCGCACGAGTTATGCACGAATGGGGGATGTCGTGTCGTGGATAAAATGATTTTGACGAGGGTTTCCTACGTGGAAAAGGCCATTTTTGCGCTTCTGAACAGTCGCAAAAACGCACCGCCCTGCTGCGTGCCGAGGCGCGTCTGTGCTACGCTCCGGCACGGTCATTGGAACGACCAACGACCTCGCCCGGAACGACGCTTTCGCCCGCTCGCCGACCACATGTTTGTGTGGAGGCCAGGCGGTCGGCACCGTCTGACGAGCGTGGTCGGGCGGCGAACGGATTCGATCGACACCAGCACGGTTTGTGCCTCTCCCGACGTTGCGTGCGCACGTCGTGCGCGGTCTGACCATCTATTTCGTTCGAGAGGGTCCCCTTCGTGTCCAACGACCACGCTTCGCTGTCCGCTCGCGCCGCTTCGCCCACCACCCCCGCCAGCACGCACGCTGCGCCGGTGGCCACTGCCAAGCCCATGACCCGTGCGGCGCTGCCGACGGAAGTGCTCGGTTCGCTGAGCCAGTCGCTGATTGCCGCCGTCGGGGCGGAGCGGTTTCAGCGGGACTTGCAGGATGGGGCGGGGCTGGATGTTGAGCGTGACACGCTGGTAGTTCGCGTCAGTTCGCAGGCGGCGCGGGATGTGTTGCAGCGGCGCTATGACCAGACGCTGCGGCAGATTGCCGGGCAGCAGGGGCTGGGGGTTGAGTATCGCGTGCATGCCCCGGCGGCGCCGGTGGCCAGCGCGGCGGCGCCGAAGGCGACGAGCCGCGCGGCGACGCCGCTGACGTCACGCTCGCAGCCGATGGCGACGCTGGCGGACTTTGTGACTGGCGCGTGCAACCGGCTGGGGCATGATGCGGCGGCGGCGGTGGCGGAGGGGCGGTTGCCTGCGGGCGTGCCGCTGGTGCTCTTTGGCGGGTGCGGGACGGGTAAGACGCACCTGCTGCTGGCGATGGTCGAGGCGATGGGGCGCAAGCGGCCGGGGTCGCAGTGTCGATATCTGACGGCTGAGGCGTTCATGGCGGAGTTTGGCGTGGCGTGCCGCGATGATCGGACGGATGGCTTCCGCAAGCGCCTGCGGAGCCTGGACCTGCTGTGCCTGGATGATGTTCAGGTGCTGGCCAGCAAGCCCGGGATGCAGCAGGAGTTGCAGAGCACGCTGGATGCGATTCGCGATCGGGGCGGGCGGGTGGTGATGGCCAGCCAGCAGCACCCGCGAAAGCTCGAGCAGTTCAGCGAGGCGCTGATCTCGCGCCTCTCGGGCGGGATGAGCGCGGAGCTTTCGCCCCCGGATGCGAGCACGGCGACGAAAGTCGTGCTGGCGTTGGCCGGGCGGCGCGGGCTGATGATCGATGAGCCGGTGGCGCGGGCGATCGTGCAGGCGGTGGCCAGCCATGTGCGAACGGGCGGGACGCTGACGATCCGCGACCTGGAAGGCGCGGTGACGAAGGTGGAGGCGGTGCATCGCTTGCTGGGCAACACGATCGGGGCGACGGTGCCCGGGCAGACGTATTCGCAGGCTGGGGCGGGAACTGGAGTTGGGGCGGGGGCGGCTGGTGCGCCGGCTGGGGGCGGCGGGTCGTCCTCTGGCCGGATCGGGATGATCGCGGTGCAGCGGGCGCTGGGCGAGGCGATGACGCCGCACGCGACGGCGACGGTCGTCGGCAGCGGCGGAGCGGCTTCGCCTGGCTCGGTGGTGGCGCGGATCGGCCCGCGCCGGCCGGTGCTGGTGGATCAGGTCGTCTCACTGGTGTGCGATCGGCTGCGGGTGACGATGATCGAACTGTCGGGCAAGGGGCGGCACCATCGCGTGGTGCTGGCGCGGGCGGTGGCGACGGCGCTGGCTCGGCGCTGCACCAGCGCGAGCTATCCGGAGATTGCCCGCGCGATCGGCCGCCCGAACCACAGCACGGTCATCACGGCGCACCAGCGCCTGACCGAGCAACTGTCCCGCAATGAGATGGTCGACGCGGGCGATGGCCAGCCCGTCGCGCTGGCGGCGCTGCTGGACGAACTGGCCGCGCGAATCGGCGCGGCAGGGTCGGCCCGGACGGCGTGAGGCTGACGTGCAGCCGGTGCGATTGCAGGCTTTCCGCCAGACTCGAGCGAGTGAGATGCGTTATCGCACGTCCTGTGGTGGCGTTGAGCCGTGCTGCACGCTCATGAAAGCCAGTGTTTTGCTCGGCAGAGATTCTGAAGAAGACCGGGGCAGTCCCTGAGGTGCATAGGGGAGTGTGCCGCGTCGATAGGTTCTGCGGCTTGCGGGCACTGGCTGATTGGCCATGCCTGACTTGCCACAGCACTGGAGCGCGTTGTCATGGGCCAGACCTCGACGAATCAGACGGAGGCGGGCAGACGCGTGGCGGGTGGATCAGCAGGTGTGACCAGCAGCGCCGGGGGCGCTTCGCTGCGGATCAGCGAGGAGGACAAGCGCGAGTTGATCCGCGCGCTGAACCAGTTGGGCGCGACGCCCAAGCATCTGGCGGAGCGGAAGCACACGCGATACGAACTGCCCAAGGGCTATGCGGTGCTGGCGACGATCACGCAAGTCGGCGGCAGCACGACGCAGAGCGTGCTGACGGTGCGGGATGTCTCCAACGCGGGCATTGCGTTCATTCACCCGCACTATCTGTCAGTCGGCACGACGCTGACGCTGGTGTTTGTGGGCGTTGATCGCCAGCCGATGATCCGGATCTCGGCCACGGTGCGGCGGTGTGCGCATGTGCGGGGGATGGCCCATGATGTCGGGGCGAGTTTCAGCCACCCGGTGGAAATCGCCGAAATGCTCGAACTGGGCGGGGTGGGCGAGGGCAGCGCGGCGCTGGCGGGCGCGGTGGCAGCGGCGAAGGCCAGCGGTGCTGGCGGCGGCGGCGAACACCTGCCCAAGGCGGGCATGTCGCCGGAACTGGCCGGGCTGGTGGATCAACTGGTGCGCGTGGTGGCGCAGTCGAGCGATCCGGAGCGGGTGATTCGCGCGGTGCGGGCGGCGCTGGCGGCGATGTGATGTGCTGGCAAGGCGCGAGGGTGATCACGGCACCTGGCCGGTGAGGCGTAGATACGCCAGCACGGCCAGTTGGTCGCAGCGTTCGTTTTCGGCGTGGCCGGCGTGGCCTTTGATCCAGTGGAAGCGGATGGTGTGGCGTTGGCGGAGGGTGGCCAGTTGCTCCCAGAGGTCCTGGTTTTTGACGGGCTGTTTGCTGGCCGTGCGCCAGCCGCGGGCGATCCAGCCGTCGAGCCAGGTTTTGAGGCCTTCCAGGACGTATTTGGAGTCACTGGTCAGATCGACGAGGGTGGGGCGGTGCAGGGCGCTGAGGCCCTCGATGACGGCGCGCAGTTCCATGCGGTTGTTGGTGGTGTCGGGCTCGGCGCCGAAGTCTTCGCGGGCTTTGCCGCTGGTGGGGTGGCGCAGGACGTAGGCCCACCCGCCGGGGCCGGGGTTGCCGGAGCATGCGCCGTCGGTGAAGAGCAGGACGTGCGGGAGTTTGGCTTCGGGGGCGGCGTCGGACGCTGAGGCCGATGAAGGGGATGTGCGCGAGCGCGGCGTGGTCATTGGCTGGCCGTCTGCGTGTCGGCGGTCGCGGAAGGGGTTGGCGGCTCGATGCCCTCGGGCACCTCGGGGAAGCGGATGTCTTCCATCGCGAGGATCCACTCTTCGAGGGGTTCGTACTTGTAGAGGTCAAGCTCGTGGCGATCGCCGCGGGTGGTGACGAGGGTGACGAAGAACTTGTGCCACTTGCGCTTGTCAAACTCGGTGATGTCGGCCGGGACGAGTGATGTGCCGCTGGGGAGGGTGAGGCGCGAGGTGGCGGGATCCCAGCGATAGACCTTGGCCTTGGTGCGGGCAATGTTGAAGAGCACCCAGATGGCGCCGAGGAAGCCGACGACGGTGATGAACCACTGGAAGGGAATGTCCCAGCCGGCG
>JALOQT010000058.1 GCA_025453375.1 Phycisphaerales bacterium
TTTTGGAGCGCACGGCCCGCTCGGTCGGCACGACGCTGGATGATCTGATTGCGTTCCGGTATGAACTGTCGTACCCGCCGACGCCCTCGATGTGCGTTGTCAGCCACTCGCTGGAAGGGTGAGGATGTGACGTGCCTGAAGCGACGGTGACGCGACTGCGGGCCAGCGGTTTGCGGGGTTCGTTTGGTTTGGTGCGGGCGAGTGAGGGGCTGGGGTGGGGTGATTCGTCGGTGATTTCTCTGCAAATGCGGCGGGAAGTGCGACATTCGTGCGCCACTGCGCTCCGTTGTGCGCATCGTGCGTATGGAGCGGCAAGGCCCGTCAAACCGCGATGCCGCCCAGTGGAGATCACCATGCAGACCAACCGCCCGAAGATTGTCGGACTCTTACCGCTTGCCCTGAGCAACACTTTGGCCACGCGTGGCAGTCGCGTGCTGGCGATGGCGGCCGGGCTGGCGTGCTCGGCGACGGTGCTGGCGCAGGTGCCGACGATGTGGAGTTTCCGCCTCGCGGCGATCGAGGGCAACGCGGGCAATCCGCCATTCAACCTGCCAGCCGATGCGCAGTTGCAGAGCAGCGACCCGGCGATTGATGCGGCTGGCAACGTCGCGGTGCGGTGGACCAGCGCGGGCTCGACCAACGGCATCTTCCTGTGGACGGCGGCCGATGCCAGTGGCGCGACCATCGTGACCGATGGCGCCGGCCTGGGCGGCGGGATTGCGCTGCGCAACGGGCGCCTGGCGGTGCCGCCGGGCTTTGCGCCGGCGACGCAGGAAGTCCGCGTGTTTGACTACGCAGGCGTGCTGCAGAACACGTATGGCCTTGGCGGGCCGGCGGGCGTGACGGGTTCGTTCAGCCGGTTGCGGCTGGATGATGCCGGGCGTCTGGCGTATCGCGCCAATACCTCGACGAGCAACACGCTGCTGCTGGATCAGTTCGTCAGCGGCGTGCGCCAGACGAGTGTGTATGCGACGCAGACGGGGCCGCTGTCGTTCATCGCAGCGCCGTCATTGAGCAGCGGGCCGAGCGCCTCGATGGCAACGCGGGTGAACTATGCGAGCGGGCAGGGGCCAGATGGCTTCACCGCGGCGATTCTGCGGTTCCCGGCACCCGGCGCTGGCGGGCCGAGCACGCCGCTGGTGCTGCGTGGTATTGACGGCAGCGCCTCGACGTATGACCAATTGGCCAACTTTGCCGAGACCAATGCGTCGGGCCAGGTGGCGTACTTTGCGCGCCGGCGCACCGGGGGCATCTTTGAACTTCGGCGCTCAGCGGGCGCGGCGGGCGGGACGGATGTGCTGATTGGCGAGGGCAATCAGGTGATCAACAACGAGGTGGTCATTGGCAACAGCGAATTTGCCAACTTCGGCCCGACGATCAGCGATTCGGGGCTGGTGGCCTGGACGCCGCGGCGTGATGGGGGCAATGTCGTCAGCGAGTCGGTGTGGGTTGGTGATGGGATGGGGCTGCATCGCGTGCTGATCCATGGCGACACGCTGGAGTTTCAACTGGGAAGCGAGCCGACGAACCTGACGATCGGCGCCGGCACCGGCACGCTGACCAACCCGCGCGAGACGGTGACGAGCAACTCGATCAGCATCAATGCGCAGAATCAGATTGCGATGGTGATCCGCCTGGCCGACGGGCGCGATGCGCTGGTGATCGCCTCGCCGCTGACGCCCAGCCCGCAGCCCTGCGGGCTGAGCGATGTCGCCGGGCCGAATCAGACTGTCGGGCCGGACAGCGCGCTGACGGCCGATGACATCATCGTGTTCCTGGGTTGGTACTTCGGCGGCGACGCGCGGGCGAACGTCGCGGGGCCGAACCAGAGCACGATCCCCGACAATGTGCTGACGGCTGACGACATCATCGTCTTCCTGTCGCGGTATTTCGCGGGGTGCTGAGGGGGCAGCGACGAAGCGACGGAGCGACGAAGGTGGGATGCAGGGCTACTGGATGATCTGGCGGGCCAGCGCGCCCAGGGTTTCGAGTGCTTCGCGCATGCGCCAGAGTTGTTTGCTGCGGGCGCCGGTGGTGTTGCTCAAGACGCGCAGTTCGGCGAAGCCGATCTCGCTGCTTGCTCGGGCCGCGGCCAGGCCGATGGCGGCGCCTTCCATCGCCTCGGCGATCGCGCCGGTGCGGGAGGCGACTTCGTAGGCCAGGGCATCACTGCCTGAGCAGACCGAGACGGTGGCGATCCCGCCGCGCTCGTGGGCGAGGGGCGAGAGCACTTCGAGCCATGCGGGGGTGGGGGTGCGCGTCAGTGTGCCGTCGTGCATCGGGCCGAATCCCAGGGTGTCGAGCGTGATGAACCGGTCATCGGTCCAGACGCCCTCATCGCCCAGCACGCTGGCGGTCCCGAGGACGACGCGCCCGAGGCGGTCGGCGCTCGGCGTGGCCTCACCCGCGCCCGCGGGCAGCGCGCCGGCGATGCCCAGGTTCAGCACGCCGCCGAAGGGGCTGGTGCTGATGCTGGCGCCGCTGGCGGCTTGCATGGTCGAGGCGAGCGTCCAGGCGGTGGCCTCGGCCGCGGCGGCTTTGCCCACGCCGGTGACGAGCATCGAGACGCGCGGGGCCAGGGCGATCAGGGCGTGCGGGTCGGGCAGGCGATGGTCGAGCGCCGCGCTGGTCGGCTTGCCGACGCCGCGGACGATCGCCTGCGCCTCGGCAGGGGCGGCGACGACGATCAGCAGGCGTTTGCCGCGAACCAGGGCATCGAGCACACGCGTCATGACGAGGGTCCTTCCTTGGTGTCGATCGCCTGTGCGCCGGTGGGTGACATTGCCGTCGTCCGAGCAGTGCGAGCGGCCTTGGCCGAGCGATCGGGCCGTGCTGGTTCATCAGGCTCGAACTGTTCTTCGCTGGTCATGGGCTTGCTGGTCAGAATGCAGCCGCGGCTGGTGAGGTCTGCGTGCATTTGCATGCGCAGGGCTTCGATGCGCTGGCGCAGATGCTCCAGCCCGGCGTCAGCGCCCATGGCGAGTAAATCCGCCGCGTCGATCGGCTCGCCAACGCGAACGCGGACGGGGCGGCCGATCGTCGGCAGCGAGACACCGCGCCGAAACGCGTCATACGCCCCTTCGATCGCCACGGGCAGCACGCGGCACTTGGCCTTGCTGAGCACCAGCCACGCCCCGCGCTTGAACGGGTGCATCGCGCCATCGAGCGTCCGGGAACCTTCGGGGAAAATCAGCACCGCGCCACCCTTGGCCAGTTCGTCCAGGGCGGTGCGGATGGGGCCCAGTTCGCTGCCGGCCTGGATGGGCACGGAGTTCAGCCCGCGGATCAGGCGCCCGAAGATCGGGTTGGCGAAGAGCGAGGCCTTGGCCAGGAAGACCAGGTGCCGCCGGCGCAGGGCGAAACTGACCGCTGGCGGGTCGAGGTTGCTCTGGTGATTGGCGACGACCAGCAGCGGGCCATCGTCGGGCACGAGGTGCTGGCCGGAGACGCGGCAGCGAAAGGCGAGGGCATAGGCCGTGCGGGCGATGAGCCAGCATGCCTCATAAAACCCGATCGCCAGAATGGATCGGCCCGGGCTGCGTCGGCGGATGGTCTGGAGCAGTGCACGCACGGGTGAATGTAGAACGGCGGCGGCGACGGTTCTATCATCTCGACCTAGTACCCCGCTGCCCCGGGGCCGGCACGTTGCCGCTGCGTCGGGGCAAGCCCATAGCGAGGTGGATCGAGTATGTCGCAGTTCAAGACGGGCTTTGCGCCCCAGCCGAAGGTCAAAGTCACGCGTGAGATGGAGTCGGGCAAGAAGTACGTCGACTACAAGGACGTCGAGAAGCTCCGCCGCATGATGTCGCCGAACGGCAAGATCTTCACCCGCAAGCGGATCGGGACCAACGCCGGCGAGCAGCGCCTCGTCAGCCAGGCGATCAAGCGGGCACGCTACATGGGCCTGCTGCCCTACACCAGCGCGACGCTCTAAGTCGATCGACGGTGGACAAGTAGATTTTCACAGCGGCACCGGCATCGTCGGTGCCGCTGTCGTTTTGCGTGGTGGGCGATCGTGGGCCTGCCTTAGCCGCGGCGTGGGTTGCGGTTGGGGACTTTGCGTTGCCCGCCTGGGCCGATTGGGCCGGGCTTGACGCCCTTGGTCGGGGGCGAGACGCGGACGGGGCCGCCGAGGGCGGAGTCCGGTGAGGCGTCGGCCGGGTCGTTGGCGGATGCGTCGACGTCGGTCGCGTCGGGCAGGTTGGCGTCGGGCTCGTCGGCGGTGTCGCTGGCGGAAGTTGGCGCGTCGACATTGCGGGCGAAGATCAGTCGGCCCGCGGCGGTCTGCATGCTGCTGGTCACTTCGGCGCGGACGTCCTGCCCGACGAGGTCGCCGGCTTCGGAGATCACCAGCATGGTGCCGTCTTCGAGATAGCCGACGCCCTGGCCCGCCTGCTCGCCGGCCTTGATCACCCGCACCGAGACGACCACGCCCGGCAGCAGCGAGGGCTTGAAGGCGTTGGCCACTTCGTTGATGTTCAGCACGCGCACGCCCTGGATCGTCGCGACGCGGTTGAGGCCCGTGTCGCCCGAGACGATCATCGCCGGCATGCGCCGGGCCAGTTCGACGAGCATCTGATCCACCGCTTTGCCCGAGACAGAAGTCTCGTCGACCGAGATATCCAGCCCCGGCGTGCGCTGCAGGCGCGTGACGACATCTAGGCCGCGGCGGCCTTTGGTCCGTTGCAGTTTGTCGCCCTGGTCGGCCAGCAGTTGCAGTTCCTCGATAACGAATCGCGGCACGACGATCGGCGTCTGGATCAGCCCTGTCTGAGCCAGATCAAGGATGCGCCCGTCGATGAGCGAACTGGTGTCCAGCAGCATCGGGCGAGGCCCGCGGAGCTGCTTGGCAAACTCGACGTAGGGGATGACCAGGCGGAAGTTGTCCTGCGTTTGCAAGACGATCGTGATGCCGAAGTAGACCAGGCCGATGCCCAGCAGCAGTTTGACGGCATCGATCAGCGGGCTGCGGTCGCCAATGCCGTAGGTCTGCACGAAGAGATCGATGACCGCCGAGAGGAACAGCGTCGCCAGCCCGCCAACGACGCCGCCAACGACGATCGCCCCGATAACGCTCAGCCGCTTGCGCGGCGTGAGGACATCCAGGCCGATGAGCCCGATGCCCACCAGCAGGGCCGTGGCCAGCGGAATCTCCCAACCGGGGATGAACGTGAACTGGCGCTCGTTGGTCGAGCTGCCGGTGTCGATGATGTAGACGGTCGTGACGGTCAGCAGGAGGACGGCGAAGATCATCCGCAGGATGCGGATCGCCGTGGCGCGGGTGCGTGCGGCTTCTTCCGCCGCGGAGAGCACGATGCCGCGACGGAGCGATTCGTCATCCAGCAGCGCGCCGGCCGGCGTGCGGCGTGGGGCGTCTGGTGGTGGCGTCGGGTTGGGTGCCTCGCGTTGGGCCATGAGTAAGGGTATCGACCGGCCAGAAGCGTCAGCACGGCAAAACTGCGATGGCTTGCACACCTGGCGCGAGGAGCAGGACGGCGGCTCAACTGGCCGGGGGCTTGGGGTCCTTGGCGCTGATGGTCAGCGTCGCACGACGGGATTGGCCCTTGGCGTGTTTGCTTCGGCCAAACAGCCGCCCGACGGGCACGATGTTGCGCAGCAGATACCACGCGGCCCCGAGGGCCAGCACCGTCACGACCCAGAACTGCCAGTCACGCCAGGGCACGAGGGCACTTTAGCGCGGCCCGCACGCATCGCGTCGGTTTACTGGTGGCCGTGTTCGTCTTCGCCAGTGGGCGCTGTGGCCTGGGCGGGGGCCGACGCCTGGGCGGGTGCGGTTGGTGCCGGTGAGGCCACCACCTCGCGGGCGGCGCGGCCCTTGAAGGCGGTGACCAGGGCGGTCTGCCACGGGTGCTCGCCCATCCACTCGACCTTGCCGGTGCTGACATCCAGCACCGCGCCGACGACCGTCAGCTTGCCGCTGTCGACCATCTTGACGAGGTCCGGGCTGTTCTGATACAGGTCGAAGATCGTCTGCCAGACGTTCTCGCGCACGGCCAGGTTCTGCAATTCGGCCCCTTCGGCCGTTGGGTGCTGCTTCTGCGCACGCTCGACGGCCGGGCGGATTGAGGCGACGAGGGCTTCGATATTCGGCGGCAGTGCGTGGCCCTCGCCCCCGCCTGCGGCGTGGCCCCCACCCGCCTTGGCCGGGCTCATCGTGTCGATCGTCGCCTTCACCGCCCCGCACTTGCTGTGGCCCATGACCACCAGCAGCGGCGTGTGCAGGTGGCCGACGCCATACTCCAGCGTGCCGGTCAGGCCCGTGTTGGTCACGTTGCCCGCCACGCGCACGACAAACAGTTCGCCCACGCCGCGGTCAAAGACGCGCTCGACCGGAATCCGCGAGTCGGCGCACGTCAGGATGCTGACGAAGGGTTTTTG
>JALOQT010000059.1 GCA_025453375.1 Phycisphaerales bacterium
CCGTGGCTTCCTGCTGCAATTGGTTGACCTGCTCGATGCTCTGGCTCAGGGCGTTTTTGAAGTCCCCGCCGTCAGCGCCCGGTGCATTGTCACCACCGCCCAGGCCGCGATTGACGCCGCCGATTCCACCAAGCCCACCGAGACCACCCGCGCCGCGCCCTGCCGCGCTCTGGCCTCCACCACCGATCAAGCCCAACGGATCAGCCATATCGCACACTCCCAAGCCGCACACCACCCACGTTCAAAGTCTGTCACCGCCGCACACTCTATCGACCGTCACCCCCGCCTCACGCCAGCAGCCGCAAAGCCGAGGCCATCATCTGCTTGCTCGCCTCCGCCGCCATCACGTTCGCCTCATACGCCCGCACCGCCTCGACGGCGTTGATGTTCTCCATCACCGTATTCACCCCCGTCTCGGCCACATACCCCTTGAACGGCCCTTCTTTGAACGCAAACGGGCTGCTCGGGTCGTACGTCCGCGGCGTCACCTGGCGTTCATCCAGCCCGATCGATCGCACACGCACACCCATCGACTGCGTATCCCCATCAGCAAACACACCCTTGCCATCAACCCGCCCCGGCGCCAAGAACACCTCACGTCGCCGATACGGATTGACCTCGCCATTCTCATCCAGCAACGTGTTGCTGTTGGCCAAGTTGGCCGAAATCGTGTCCAGCCGCACCCGCTGAGCGATCATGCCCGACGTCGAAATGTCCAGCGATCCAAACATGGTCTAATCCTCACCCTTCGTCGCTGCGTCGCTTCCCTCACGCCCGCTCGCTGATCGCCGCCTGCATCAACTGATACCGGCTGCGGAGCAGGTCCGTCGCGATGCGAAACGCCGACGCGTTTTCCACCAGATCCTGCATGGACCTTTCCAGGCTGCGGTTGTTGCGATCATGAAACAGCACGCCCCCCGAAGGCGTCCCAGGCGTCAGCCGCAGGCCACTGCCCGCAACTTCGACCTCACTGCTCGACTTCATGTCCAGCGCGCCCTTGCCCCCAGCCTCCCGCCGCCGCTCCACCGCATCGCGCAGTTGCGCCTGGAACCCGCGCACGCTCACGTCCAGGGCCAGAAAGTTCGGCGTCGAAATGTTCGCCACATTGTGCGCCAAGACGCGCTGCCGCCCCGCGGCAAACTGCATCATCGCCTCCAGCACCGGCGTCGCACCACCTGTTGACAGTTCGCCAAACATGCCCGACCACCCGCAATCAGCGGGCCACGGACCGAAGATCAGCAACCGCGCAAAACTTGCGCCTCACGCCGCCTTAGCTCGGCCAGCCTCCGGGCCCGAGTCGAACTCGCTCTCCCCCAGTTCCTGCTCATCGACCGTCCCCGTGTTCGGATCGGCCACCGCCCGTTGCGCATCGCGCTCCGCCTCCACGGCCAACTTCACATCCGCCAGCCCATCCAGCAGCATTTCCGGCGGCGCGCCATCTTCGAGCATCTCGGCAATCCGCCGCAACGCTACCTTCACCCCCGGATATGGCCCGGCCGACCGCAGCCAAGGCTCATCGCTCTCGACCTGCACATAGGGGTAGATCGCAGCAGGATCACAGAACTTCACCCCGATTTCATGCACATTGCCCCGAACATGCCGGCACCTCACCACCTCGCCCGCGACCCGCAAACACGGCCGCCTTTCCGGGCTGACAAACAGGCACGCCACCTTGGTGCCAATGTGCATGAACGCCGAGTGCAAGCCACCCAGCCCGCCGCGGGAGACATCCCGTACTACCGGCGCGATCGTCTGGATCAACCCGCCCGGCGGCGTGTAGCCCAGCACCACATGATGCTGCGGCAACAACCGGAACCGACGACTCTGACGCTTGGCCAGATTCGACAGGAGTTGATCCTCCTGACTCATCGCCGCCAGCACGGCACGAAGCTCGGCATCGTTCAGCCGGAGATTGTCACGCGAGTTGGTGTGCAAGCCTGACATACGTTGAGTTCCACGAATTCCAAGACGACGTCCCACACGATCCACACTGTCAGGTGTCCATTCGGATGGCCGCGCTCCGCGCGGCCCGGGATGACACACCTGCCGTCTATTCGTCGGCCCCACAACCACCTGTACTGCGACGGTCCAAGCGCGGGCAAGGCCTTTCACCCCAGTTGGTGGTGGCACAGCCCGATCGATGGGCATGCGTAGTCCCCCTGTCGGGTGAAGCACCCACCCGGCCCCACCACCGCCTTCACGGGGAATCCCGAGGGTCACGCACCGCGCGGACGGCCGGTGACTCACCTCGCTTGCCATCGCACACACCCACGCTCGCCACCCGACAGCCACTGACGGCCCGATGCCAGCACGCAGATGCGCACGACGCCTATGCTATTGGTCCGAAGCCGTGTGGGTGTGTCAGACACATCTGACTCCCCCAACCGGCGCACGCGGCCGCGTGCCAGAGTGGTCTAACGGGGCGGATTGCAAATCCGTTATTCGGCGGTTCGAATCCGCCCGCGGCCTTTCACCTCGACTTTTCTCGACACCAACCCATGACCGCGCAGGACGTGCAGCAGCGAGCCGAGCAGTTTCGCCAGGACTATGCAGCCGTGCGCGAGCAGGTCAGTCGCGTCATCGTCGGTCAGCAATCGATCATCGATGGCGTGCTCACGAGCCTCTTCTGCGGCGGGCACGTGCTGCTGGAAGGTGTGCCCGGCGTGGGCAAGACGCTGCTGATCCGCACGCTCAGCCGCGCTCTGGACCTGCGCTTCGCCCGCATTCAGTTCACGCCGGACCTGATGCCGGCGGATATCAGCGGCACCAACATCGTCGTCGAAGATGCCACGCCCGACGGGCGGGTGACACGTCGATTCGCCTTCCAGCGCGGGCCGATCTTCGCCCAGATGATCCTGGCTGACGAAATCAACCGCGCCACGCCCAAGACGCAGTCGGCCCTGCTCGAAGCCATGGCCGAGCGCAGCGTGACCGTCGCCGGCGCGACTCACCCGCTCGAGGCGCCGTTCTTCGTCATGGCCACACAGAACCCGCTGGAGCAGGAAGGCACATATCCGCTGCCCGAGGCCCAGCTCGACCGGTTCTTCGTCAAGCTCGTCGTCGGCTACTCCTCGCGCCAGGACCTGGCCGAAGTGCTCGCCCGGACCACCGCCGACAGCGCGGCGGAGGCCACGCCGGTCCTCGATGCCGCCCGCCTGATCGCACATCAGAAGCTCGTTCGCCAGGTGGCGATCGCCGAGCATGTGCGTGATTACGCCGTGCGCCTGACGCTGGCGACCCACGCGCGCAATGACGTGCTGGAATCCTCCGGCCAGTTCGCCACGCCGATGGTCAACAAGTACGTCCGCATCGGCGCCAGCCCTCGCGCGGCTCAGGCGCTGGTGCTCGGCGCCAAGTGCCGCGCACTGATCGATGGCCGCGCCACGGCGAGCATGGACGACGTGCAGTTCATGGCCAAGGGCGTGCTGCGGCACCGCCTGCTCTTGAACTTCGAAGCCCAGGCCGAGGGCATCACGCCCGAAGCGATCATCGACAACCTGCTGGCGACGCTGCCGCAGGGTGTGGTGGCGTGAGGGTGCGTGCGTCCGAACTCGTCTGCCTACTCAGCCCGCCCATCATCACGCCGGTCGTTTTCATCCCACAGCGCCGCCCCGTCATCATCGGTGAAGGTCGTCGGCAGCGCACTGGCCGGCAGAATCTCGCGCGTGCATGAACCAAGCCGCCCGTCGGGCAGCGTGGCGAGTTTCGCCTCGATCGCATCAAGCACGCGACGGCAAAATGCCGCGTCGCGGTTGACCAGCACCAGCGCCATGCCCGCCACGTGCATGTTGTCGAGAAACGCGACCTCCGCGACAGACACCTGATGCTCACGGTGCAGCCGATCCTTGACGCTGCGCACCACCCGCCGCTTGTCCTTGATGGACTCGGGGCTGGGGATGTGCAGCTCAAATTGGAGGAGGGCGAGGAACACGAAAAATTGCCAAATGTGCAAATGGCCAAATGGCCAAATGCGAGATCACCAACTCCGACCGTCATCACATCAAAAAACTGCCTGAGACTTTGGCCATTTGGCCATAGCGCTTTGGCCATGTGCTTCTTGGGCCTCCAGCCACTTTGCCCGTCTACCGCACGTACCCCCGCAGCCCGTGCACGCCGCCTTCGCGGCCGAAGCCGGATTCCTTGTAGCCGCCGAAGGGTGACGCGGCGTCGAATTTGTTGTACGTATTGAGCCACACGATGCCCGCTTCGAGTTTGCGGGCCAGTTCCAGAATCTTGCTGCCCTTGTCGGTCCACACGCCTGTACCCAGGCCGTAGGGTGTGTTGTTGGCCCGCAGCAGCGCCTCCTCTGGCGTGCGGAAGGTCATCACCGACAGCACTGGGCCGAAGATTTCTTCGCGAGCGACGGTGTGCGCCGGCTGCACGCCCGTCAGCACGCACGGGCGGCAGAAGTAGCCCTTGCCTCCGCCCACGCGCGTAGCCGAGGCGACGAGACGCTGAACGTCCTTCGCATCGCCGCCCGCCCCCCCACTGCTGCCACCGCCAGCACCACCGACGACCAACTGCGCCCCCTGCTCGCACCCGATGGTCAGGTATCGCTGGATGCGTGCCAGTTGCTCGGCGCTGTTGATCGCGCCGATGTCCGTGTTCTTGTCCAGCGGGTCGCCCACGCGCAGTGAGGCGAGGCGGTATGTCAGTTTGTCGATCACCTTCCTGGCCACGCCCTCCTGCACCAGCAGGCGCGAGCCGGCACAGCAGACGTGCCCCTGATTGAAGTAGATGCCCTCGATGATTCCCTCGACGGCTTGATCGATGCTCGCGTCATCGAAGATGATGTTGGCGCCCTTGCCGCCAAGCTCGAGGGTGAGTTTCTTGTTCGTGCTGGCGACTGACGACGCGATTTTCTTGCCGACTTCGGTGCTGCCGGTGAAAGCGATCTTGTCGACGCCCGGATGGTTCACGATCGCCGCGCCCGTGCGGCCATCGCCCGTGACGATGTTGACCACGCCCGGCGGCAGGTCGATCTCCTGGCAGATTTCCGCGAGACGCAGGGCCGTCAGCGGCGTGGTCTCGGCAGGCTTGAGCACGACGGTGTTCCCGCACGCCAGCGCCGGAGCGATCTTCCACGCCGCCATCAACAGCGGAAAGTTCCACGGGATGATCTGCCCGCAGACGCCGACGGGCGCCGGCGCCCTGCCACCGCGTGAGAGGCTGCGGGCAAAGGGCAGATACTCCAGCTTGTCCGCCCACCCGGCGTGATAGAAAAAGTGCTGCGCCACCAGCGGCAGATCGACATCGCGCGACTCGCGGATCGGCTTGCCGCCGTCCATCGTCTCCAGGATCGCCAGCTCGCGCGAGCGCTCCTGGATGCGACGGGCGAGGCGATAAAGATACTTGCCACGCTCAGCACCGGGCAGCGCTTGCCACGCCGGCAGCGCCGCGCGTGCGGCCTGCACCGCGCGGTCCACATCCTGCTCGGTCCCTTGCGCGACGCGGCTGAGCACCGCTTCAGTCGCCGGGTTGATCGTGGCGAACGTCTCGCCCCCACTGCTGGGGGCGAATGCACCGGCGATGAAGTGGTCGTAGGTCGGCGCGATGGTGACCTTCACCGTCTCGGGCGCCGGGGCATACTCGAGCAGCACACCAGCGCGAGGCTTGGCCGCCTTCGTGCCCGAGCCGGCACGTTCGCCCGCGGATGGGCCTGCGACGCGCGCCGTCGCCTTCGTGCTCGAGCGTGTGCCATTGGCGGCGTGCACGCCATTGGAGCCGACTTTTGCCGCGCGACGCGAGGTCTTGGGTGATGCCATGGGCGAAGTGTATCGATGACGAGACGTGGCGGCGGGGGCGGCGGCGCGTCGCGAGCCAGTATCGAGCACGCACGGGCCGATTCGGGCCGCTTGCTGGCCGAGCTTGACCCAATCATGGGCCGACCTTGGGCAGACCTTGGGCCAATCGAGCGCTAGAAAAGACAACGCCTCGGATCTCTCCGAGGCGTTGACGTGGTGTCTTGAATCTCACCGGGCTTCTCGCCCGGGTCGTCTGACCCGCACGAGCCTATAGGCTGCGGTCAGCCGCAAGGATTAGCGGCGGCGACGGGTGGCCATCAGGCCGCCCAGGCCGAGCAGGGCAGCGGCGCCCGGCGTCGGGACGATAATCGTCACGCCGTTGAGTTCCTTCTTCTTGATGAAGGCGCTGGTGCCGGCCTGGCTGGTCACCGCGAGGGTGTTGTCCAGGATGACGTTGGCGCGGGTAACGATGCCGCTGATGTTGTTGGCCGCCAGGATGGCCGCCAAGTCGATCGTTGCGCCACCGCTCCAGATCGAGGCGATCTGGGTGCCGGAGCCGAGGTTGTACGACCCGCCACCGCTGAACACGCCAGCGATGTTGGTCGAGATCGGCGCACCGAGGGTGACGCCATTGACCTCAGTGATGGTG